>CACZFE010000005.1 GCA_902780365.1 uncultured Spirochaetales bacterium | reverse complement strand
CGCCAGAAGTCGTGTCGAAATATCAATATATCGAGATATCGAAATATCGAAAGGCGGCGAATCGAAATATCGAATTTTCGAAATATCGACAAAAATTAGGCGGCGCTATTTAAGAATCTCAGAAAGAACCTTTTTCATCAGTTCAACATCGACCGGTTTTGCGATGTGTGCCTGCATTCCGGCATCGTGTGCGGCTTTGACGTCTTCGGCGAATGCGTTTGCCGTCATTGCGACGATCGGGATTTCGGCGAGAGCATTATTTTCAAGGGCACGGATCGCTTTTGTCGCTTCGTAGCCGTCCATGACCGGCATCTGGATATCCATGAGAATGATGTCGTAGTATCCCGCTTCTGAAGCCGAAACCATATCGAGTGCGATCTTTCCGTTTACTGCTGTTTCGACGATGAAACCGTTCTGCAGAAGGATCATTTTCGCGATCTCCATGTTTATCGCGTTGTCTTCGACTAGAAGGACCCGTTTGCCGGTAAAATCGACAGGTTTGTCCGATGTTCCGGCTTTTGAAAATTCGCTTTTTCTGATCTCGTCTTCGTTTGCGAGCTTGAATTTGAGCCTGATTATCATTTCGGTGCCGCTGCCGGGAGATGTGAGGACTTCTATCGTTCCGCCCATGAGATCGACGATGCTTTTGGTTATTGCGAGACCTAAACCTGTCCCTTCGATGCCGCTCTGGGTCGAAGTCCGTTCGCGTTCAAAGGCTGTGAATATCTTTTCGACGAACTCTTTCGACATGCCGATCCCGGTGTCGCCGATGCGCATTTCGTAGGAGCCGTAACCCTCTTTTTCGCTCACTGTTTCATAGAGGACTGCTGTGACTCTGCCGCCTGACGGAGTGAATTTCAGCGAGTTGCTTACGACGTTGAGAAGTATGCGGAGAACGTTCTTTCTGTCACACCAGACATAGCTGTCGCGGACCTGCGATGTGTGGACCGAAAAATCGATCCCTTTTTCCTTCATCTGCTCTCCGAAGAGCGAACGGATCTCGTCGAAAATCATGCATAGGTCTACCGGCACGAATTCAAGTTCGATCTTTCTGTTTTCGATGCGGCTCATCTCCAGAATGTCGTTGATCAGGGTAAGGAGATGGTGGCTCGACGAGCCTATTTTCGAAAGATAACCGTGCAGAACTTCGGGATCATTCTCGGTCATGGCGAGGTTTGTATAGCCGATTATCGCATTCATCGGAGTGCGGATATCGTGCGACATGTTGAAGAGAAAGCGGCTTTTCGCCAGGCTGCTTTCGACTGCGCGGATTTTTTCGCGTTCGACCGCCTCATGTTTTTTTCTGACGAGATTCTGGATATACATCATTATTGCAAGGCCTGTGAAAATTATGAGGATGAGGACAATGCCGCTTGTTGTGACCGCGTTCTGCACAGTTTCTCCGTTTCCGTCCGCAATATGTTTTGCCGCCCACATCAGCGAGGAGTAGATGAGAAGCGAGAAAAGGACGATGCCCGAAACAGACATTCCGCTGAACTCTGCCAGAGTGCTCTCCTTCAAAGTCCGCCAGTAGAAAATGAAACCGAGGAGGCACCAGAGCGCAAGCAGCAGGAAGGCTTCGCTTCCCATCGCTTCGAGAGCCGACAGGCGGGGAACTATCTGAACGATCACCAGAACAACGGAAACAGCAGCTCCTGCAAAGCCTGAAAATACGACCCTTTTTCTGTTTTCGGCTTTAGCAAGCTTGTATGCCGCAGCGGAAGTGTAGCCGAAACCGACTACTGCGCCGAAAGAGGTGAGATCGACGAACCAGTTGAGGGTGTTGCGCCCCAGAAGCGAAAGGGATATCGATATCACCATGATGAAAAGGATCGTGTAGGTCGTTCCTGAGAATTTTTTTGAAAGAATGTGGTCTTCAGCCATTGTCGAAAGTATGCGCAGGGCCGCTCTGTAAGCACCGATAATGCCCGTGAAAATCGCGGCGAGAGCGGTTATCGTGATAATGACAAGTCCCGCTTTGCCCATGTATGCCGAAGCCGCGTTGAAAGTAGGAACAGCCGGAAGTCCGCTCAGGTTGCCGAGATTTGAAATGTAGTCTCTCCACGAAGTGTACCCGTCGGGGACGAAAGAGACTCCGACAACCGCCATTGCCGTATAGATAAAGCCTGCGACGATTATCGCAAAGAAAAGTATCTTTTTCGTGTCTTTAAGCGGAAACTTGAAGTGTGCCGTGTCGAAAGCTGTGGCATCAAAGCCGACAAAAGCCCACGGAGCGAGGATCACGATTGTGAAAATCCCGTATAATCCGCTGATGTCGCCTGTTCCGAAGGAGGTGAGAGCACTCCATTCAAAAGCGTGAGGAATGCACACCGCGCCGGTCACAATCGCTCCGGCAAACATGACGACCGCTAAAACAGTGAAAAGTTTCTGTATAAATTTTTTTGCTTTGACAAGAAGGAATCCGATCCCCGCGAAAGCAAGGACGGAAGCGGCTACTTCGGCTATGTAAATATCGTGTCCCGCGACAGAGTAGCTCCACGAATTTTTTACGAGAGGAGCCATCGTTATTCTCGCTACGACAAAAAGCGCTGTCCCGTTGAGAAAGACGATCGTCATGTAGGAAAGGCACAGGAACCACGATGAAATGAAGGCGTGGTCGCGTCCGAAAGCCTCTTTCGTGAAGGTGTAGACGCCGCCAGTTTTCGGGCTGCGTTCCATGAGATAGGCGAAGTTTGCGCCGATGACAAGCATAATGAGCGTGCCTGCGACCATTGCGATGATCGTGCCCAAAGGCCCTGCGACCGGCAGAAAGAACGTTCCCGGCATGACGAAAGCGCCCCAGCCGACCATTATTCCCAGCGCCATCGACCAGACATCGAGCCGCGAAAGGTATTTATCTAAAATTTTTCCTTTGTGTGTCATAACTAACTCCGCAGTCTGGATTTACGACTGTTCCGATTCCCAGATAAGTTCTTCAAGTGTTCTGTAAAGGTGTTCAGGTTCAACAGGTTTCGAAAGGTGCGCGTTCATCCCGACCTGAAGGCTGCGCTGCACGTCTTCGTCGAATGCATTTGCAGTCATGGCGATTATCGGGATCGTTTTTGCATCCTTGCGGTCGAGAGCACGGATCTTTGCTGTTGCTTCGAGACCGTCCATCTCCGGCATCCTGACATCCATAAGTATCGCGTCATAGTGCTTCGGAGCGCTGTTTGCGAACATTTCGAGCACGATCCTGCCGTTTTCTGCGTGGTCGATCTCGGCACCCTTTATTTTGAGGATCTGTTTCATTATCTCTGCATTGATCTGAATGTCTTCGGCCAGAAGGATCTTTTTGCCGTTGAGGTCGGCACGCCTTCTTTCGCGGAAAAGACTCATGTTGTTCTTTCTCGCGATGCGTTCGAACTCGTCGATGACATTCGATGCGAAAAGCGGCTTTGCAAGGAAGCTGTCAACGCCGACATGCAGTGCTTCATCCATGATTTCGTCCCAGTTGAAGGAGGTCAGGATTATGATTGTGGTCTCCTTGCTGTAGCGTTTT
The DNA here is from genome assembly GCA_902780365.1 of uncultured Spirochaetales bacterium. Lineage (GTDB taxonomy): Bacteria > UBP6 > UBA1177 > UBA1177 > UBA1177 > UBA1177. The sequence continues at coordinate 17,329 of CACZFE010000005.1, read as the reverse complement.
CTGATTTCTTTTGAAACTTCAAGGCCGTCCATCTCGGGCATTTTCCAGTCAAGAAGGACAAGGTTGTAGGGTTCATGCTTCGTGTGCTGCAGTTCGAGCATTTTAAGTGCTTCGGCACCGCTTGAGGCGCAGTCGGCGCTGATCCCGACTTCGTCAAGGACCATTCTCGCGTGTTCCGCTGCGATCTCTTCGTCGTCAACGATAAGCACGCGCATATCCTTAGGTTTGATGTAGCTTGTTGCCGGCCCCTGATGCTCGCAGTTCTTCAGCGTTATGGCGACCGTGAACTCAGTCCCAACACCTTTTTCCGATTCGACCGAAATCGTGCCGTTCATAAGCTCGACGATGTTTTTTGTTATTGCCATGCCGAGCCCGGTGCTGCCGTATTTGTTGTTACGGCTGCTGTCCTCCTGCGTGAACGAGTCGAAAATTTTCGGAATGAACGACTTTTCCATGCCGATACCGGTATCGTTTATCACGAATTTGATCGTTGACTGGTCGCCGTAGGTCGCCGTCCGTTCGACCGTCATAACGATATTGCCTCCTTTTTCGGTGAACTTTATCGCGTTGCTCAGAATGTTGATGAGCACCTGTTTCAGCTTCATGTCGTCGCCGATGTAGTAGTCGCTGACTCCGCCGATGACGCGGCATTCGTATTTGAGCCCTTTTTCGCCGCACTGCGACATCACCATCGTGTTGATCTGCTCTAACATCGAGCGGAACGAAAATTCCTCTTTGCGCAGAACGATCCTTCCCGATTCGATGCGCGACATATCGAGGATGTCGTTGATGAGACCGAGCAGGTGACGTGCGCTTTCTCCGATCTTTTCAAGGTATTCGCGTGTTTCCGGCAGGAGCTTGTCGTTTCTCAGAGCGAGGCTGTCGAGCCCGATTATGGCGTTCATCGGAGTCCTTATCTCGTGGCTCATGTTCGACAGGAACGCTGTTTTCGCCTTGTTTGCCTCTTTTGCGGCTGCGAGAGCCTCGGCAAGGGCCTGGTTCTTTGCCATCGAATCGCGCATCTCTTCGTCTATGACCGTAAGACCGAGACCTATCGCATGGACTCTGTGGTCGTCGCGGTCTTCGGCGTGTCTGACACCGGCAGCGCGGATCATTTCGTAGTATTCCCACCCTTCGCGCTGTGCAAGATAGCGGTATGAAATGATTTCATGTTCCGCAAGCCCGGTTCTTATGTTTTCCGGTTCGATGAAATGCAGGAAACCTTCGCGGTACGGTTCCGCCACGACATTTTCAGCATAGTGTGTGAAAGCCTCTTTGTAGGAGAAGTGAACACCCGCCTTATGCTGCTTTTTGTCGTTGGGATCGGCGCGGTAGCAGACTGCATCGTCGGTATCGAGATTGACATGGTAAACGCTGCGGTAGTCCGAAGCCATGGCGGTTATCATTTTGTCGTACTGCTCTCTCGTCCGCTGTGCTTCGAGAAGTTTGTCCTGCAGAACAGTCTGTTTTTCAATCTCCTGCTGTTTAGCCGCAGTCAGAGCCTGTTTGAGAGTCAGTTCCTTCTGTGCGCGCTTCTCTGTGATGTCGGAAATGAAGACGTAGTAAACTCCGCCGTAGGCCTTGGTTTCGGTATAGTGGCCGTAGTCATCGACCCAGCGGATGCTCCCGTCCTTCCTTACGATGCGGTATTCCACATAGTCGAGATTTTCACTGCTCTCCTCTATCTGAGCATCTATCGACTTTATGATTTCAATATAGTCTTCAGGATAAACCATCCCCTTGAAAGTCCAGCCGGTGAGGGCTTTGAACTCCTCAAGGTCTTTGCAGCCGAAAATATTCAGCGTTGCCTGATTGGCGTAAAGAAGTTCCTCGTTTCCGCCCGCCTTGTAGATGAAAAATCCTCCCGGCATGTGGCGGCCGATCTTTTCCGCAAGTTGAATAGTCTGGTCGTTGAGTTCGAAGTTTTGTTCCGGCATGGCTTCCTCCGTTAAATTTCAGTCTTTCCGATGAGCTCTTCAAGTGTCTGATAGAGCTGTTCGGGTTTTACAGGCTTACTGAGATGTGCGTTGAGCCCTGCCTGAAGAGAACGCTGCACATCTTCGTCAAATGCGTTTGCGGTGAGTGCGATTATCGGGATCTTTTTCGCATCGGCGCGTTTCATTGCGCGGATCGCTCTTGTAGCTTCAAGTCCGTCCATTTCCGGCATACGCATATCCATGAGTATCGCGTTGTAAGTTCCTTCGGGCTTGGACGAGAAGGTATCTACCGCGATCTTTCCGTTTTCAGCGACATCGCAATCTATTCCTCGCATATTCAGGATCATTTTCAGAATCTCAGCATTGATCTGGACATCTTCCGCTACAAGAACTCTTTTCCCTGAAAGTTCGGCTTTGTATCCGACATTCTCTTTTATGGTGTTTTTGCGTCTTAATGCATCCTGGAACTCGTCGAGAAGGTTCGATGCGAAGAGTGGTTTCGCGATGAAACTGTCGACTCCTGCCTGGACCGCTTCGTCAAGGATGTCATCCCATTTGTATGCCGTGAGGATGATGATAGCCGACTCGTTCCCGACGATCTTGCGTATTTCACGCGTCGTTTCGACTCCGTCCATCTCGGGCATCTGCCAGTCAACAAGGATCAGGTTGTAAGGATCGTGGCGGGCGTGGCGCAGTTTGACCATTTCAATAGCCTCTTTGCCCGACTGAACGGTTTCTGAAGCGATCCCCGATTTTTCAAGGACAAGTCTCGCATGTTCGCATGCTACCGGGTCGTCGTCAATGATGAGAACGCTCATTTCGTTCGGTTTTATTTCCAAATCATCATTCCTGTTTTTGCCGGCCGAGTCGAGAAGGGTGACAGAAACTGTGAAAGTCGTTCCTTTTCCTTTCTCGCTTTCGACGCTTATGTTGCCGTTCATCATTTCGACGATGTTCTTCGTGATCGCAAGTCCCAGTCCCGAAGAGCCGTATTTGTTGGATGCTGACAAGTCTTCCTGTGCGAATGTGTCGAAAATATGCGGCAGGAACTCTTTGCTCATGCCGATCCCTGTATCTCTGATGACAAAGCGGAGAGTCGATTTGCCGTCGAACTGAGCCGTCCTTTCGATATCAAGATTGACGTTGCCTCCGGCAGGAGTGAACTTCACCGCGTTGCCGAGGATGTTGATGAGCACCTGGCGCAGCTTCATGTTGTCGCCGATGTAGAAATCATCGACGTGCCCGTTTATGTGGCAGTGGTAGTCGAGCCCTTTCCCTGAGCACTGGCTGCTGAACATCGTGTTGATGTATTCGACCAGTTTCGAGAACTGGAATTCCTCGTTTTTGAGTATCAGGCGCCCCGATTCTATGCGGGACATATCGAGAATGTCGTTTATCAGGCTCAGCAGATGTTCCGCCGAATCTCCGATCTTGGTGAGATATTCACGTGTCTTTGGGGATATTTCAGGGTCGTTCAGGGCGATGTTGTCAAGGCCGATTATCGCGTTCATCGGAGTTCTGATCTCGTGGCTCATATTCGAAAGGAACGCCGTTTTTGCCTTGTTTGCCTCTTTTGCAGCCTCAAGAGCGTTGCTCAGAGCCTCGTTGTTCGCGATTGTCTGGCGCGTCTCGGCATCGACGTTGGTGAAGCAGGCTCCGACTGCGTGAACTAAGTGGTCATCCCTGTCCTCGGGGTGGCGTACTCCGGCGAAGCGGACCATCTCGTACGATTCCTTTCCGTGACGGAAAACCATGTACCGGTAAGAAATGACTCTGTTTTCCCTGAGCCCTTCCCTGATGTTGTCAGGCTGGATGAAGTTCAGAAATTCTTCACGGTATTTCTCGGTGACATAGTGTTCTGCATATTTTGTGACCGATTCCAGATATTTGAACTTTTCGCCGACTTTGAATCCGTTTTCTATATCGGAGTGAGCCTGGTAGCAGACGCCTTCGTTTTTGTCGAGCTCAAGATAGTAAACGCTCCAGTAATCCGAGCACAATGCGGTTATGAGCCTTGTCTGCTGCGTTCTCTGCTTCTCTTCTTCAAGCAGTTTTTCCTGAAGTTCGAGCCTGTGTTCAAGTTCGTGCTGTTCGATATCGGCCGCCTTTTTTTCGACCAGAAGTTTCGTGTTCTTTTTCTGCTGGAAAATTATGAATGCGAAAATGATCATCAGGAGGAACGTGGCTGCGAGCGACTGCATAAGGTTCCTCGTGATGATGGCGTCCGAGATAGAGCTTATGTTGTCGGCGATGACGTTTTCACGGATGAGGTAGGTGAGGAACCAGTCTGTCCCGGCGACCGGAACGTAGCTCAAAGTTTCCCTGATCCCGTTATAGGTAAATGAGGCTATGCCTTTTTGGGCGTTGTTGAAATGGCTTTCGATGTCTTCATAAGAATATCCCTCTTCGAAGTCAGCGTGCTGAAGGGCTTCAAGCAGGTTGTCTTCCACCGCGAGACCTCCGAGGACCGTGTTGGAAAGAGCGATGCCGTCTTTCGTGTAGATATTGCTGAAAGTCGCGGAGTCCTTGTTCGAGTGCATTGAAACGCCCTGAAGCATTTCCTCCATTTCGATCTCCATGAAGCACGCCGAGAGCTTTTCGTTCCCGACAGAAAGTCCTTCGACAGGGATAGCGATGATGACTTTCTTGTCCGCGCTTTTCAGGTTGAATATCGATATTTCGGGCTTGGAAATGGTTTTGTAGTCGAAATGGTAGTCGCCGATATTGTCCTGTTTTCCGTTGGCGGTGAGGATTATGCCGTTGGAATCGACAAAAGCGAACTTTACAAGTTTGTAGAGCTTCTTCATCCTCGCCTGGAAGGTCTGAAGATGCTCCTTGTCGCTAAGGTCTTCATCCGTCATAAGGCTGACGGCCGTCTTCAGGTCGCTTATTTTCCCCAGAAGGTTTGTGGCAACGACCTGCTCGCGCCTGCCGGCAAGCTCGTCGAGGTAGAGAAGGCTGACCGATCTGACGGCTTTCTCCGTGTCGAGTCTCGCTTTCTGACCTTCCCAGAATGTTCCTGCGATCATCAAGACCGCAACGACAATAATGCCGAAGATGCTTAATCTCAGGATATTGCTTTCTTTGAACATGATTCATCTCCAAAGTGAAAAAATCAAAAAACATGTGATGTTACACGGAAACCTTAAGAATTTCAAATTATCGCGCCGCCAAGATCTTGTCGAAATATCGAAATATCGAAATCTCGAAATATCGAGGGCGGCGAATCGAAATTTCGAAAACTCGAAATATCGAAGGGCGGCGAATCGAAATTTCGAAATCTCGAAATATCGAGTGGCGGCGAATCGAAATTTCGATAATAACGACAGCGGGATTTTATTGACAAAATCCCGCTTCGAAACTATTTCTGGCCGATTTTTGGAGGGCGGTCATGGGCGGTTTCAAAGAAGTTTTCAGGCAGGATTCAAAATACAGGGCTTTTTTTGTTTCGATGATCACTTTCGCGCTCGCTTTCGGCTTGTATAAAGGCGTTCTTGACAACTATCTGGCGCAGGTCGTCGGAATGAGCGAATTCGACAAGGGAGTTTCGGAGTTTTTCCGAGAACTTCCGGGATTTCTGCTTATTTTTTTTCTTGCCGTTTTTTACACTTTTTCGGCTGAAAAAATATATAAATTCGGCGCTGTCATAATGGTCTGCGGCATGGCGATGCAGTCAGTCGTGCCTCCGGTGCGCTTTCTCGTAATACTGGCGATGTTCATCTATTCTTTAGGCGAGCACGTCCAGCTCGGTATGCGCAACACGATCACTCTCGAATATGCTAAGGAAGGACGCGGCGGAATCGCCCTCGGAATGCAGAACGCGGTGCATCAGATGGGCATGCTCGCGGGATACATCATAATTTTCGCTGTGTGTCTTTTTGCCGGCAAAAGCACGGCTCTTTTCAAGCCGGTCTTCATCGTGAGCAGCGCGATCCTTCTTCTCGGTTTCATGTTTTCTCTGCGGATGACCGGAAGCAGCGAGACCGACAAGGCGAAACGGCGCTTTTACTTCCGCCGCAAATTCTCGAAATACTACATGATCGAAGTTTTTTACGGTGCAAGAAAGCAGATTTTCTTCACTTTCGGTCCTTACGTCCTCGTTCTTTTCTACGGCGCTGATGCGATGATTATAAGCCTTCTCTTCGCGATTTCCGCAGTCTGCTGTTTCGCCGCTTCTCCGCTTGTAGGCAGGATGATCGACCGCTTCGGTTACAAGATCGTGATGATAACGGACACTTTGATCCTTGTCTTAGTCTGCTTTTTTTACGGCTTTGCCCACCACATTTTCCCGCGTGATATCGCGTTTGTCGTCTGCTGCGTGAACTACATCCTCGATTCAGTCATTTCGCTTGCTTCGATGGCTTCGAACGTCTATGTCAAGGACCTTTCCGATTCACCTGAAGAGACCCGCGCTACGATCTCCACCGGCGTTTCGGTAAACCACCTGATAAGCATTTTAATCGCACTTTTCGGCGGCTGGATCTGGCACACGCTCGGCATCGAGACCCTGTTCATCCTTTCGGCGGTACTTGGTCTCATCAACAGCGCGTATGCGGCGACTATAAAAACTAAAAAAGAAGTTGAAAAAGCATAGGAGGCATAATGACCAATTACGACATTCTTCTGAAACAGTCAACTGAGCTGCTTGAGAGCGAGCCTTGGGCGGTTTCGGCACTAAGCAATCTTTCATCGCTCATCATGGTTTCGCTTGAAAACCTGAACTGGGCCGGGTTTTACATCATGCGTAACGGCGTTCTCACCGTGGGGCCTTTTCAGGGAAAACCTGCATGCATCCACATTCCGCTTTCGAAAGGAGTCTGCGGTGCGTGCGCCTCGAAAGATGAGACCGTGCTTGTCCCCGATGTCCACAAATTTCCGGGGCATATCGCATGTGACAGCGCCTCGAATTCCGAAATTGTCGTTCCGATCCATTCAGAGGGAAAACTTGTCGCCGTTCTTGATATCGATAGTCCCCTTACAAACCGCTTTTCCGAAGACGACAAAGCAGGACTTGAAAAATTAGCGCAGCTTCTGGAAGAAAAACTGGTGTGGTGATTTAAAATCATCTTTACGGCATTTATGACTACATGGATGATAAGATAAATGATAAGATAAATTGTCCAACGATATGATAATTCCTGAAATTATCCGGATTTTATAGAAAACTCTTGACAAAACTATCATTGTGATGATATAAAAAACTGTATCATTGTGATGATACAAAATTGGAGGTTTGAACATGATTCTATATCACGGTTCAACTAAAATCATTGAAAAACCGACTCTTGCTGCTGGGAAAAAATACAACGACTACGGTCAGGGATTCTACTGCACGAAAGAAATCGAAGTCGCGAAAGAGTGGGCGTGCAGAGAAAACAGCAACGGTTTTGTCAACAAATACAGGCTGAAAAAAAGCGGCCTTAAAGTGCTTGATTTGCAGGATGAGCGCTACTCAGTCCTGAACTGGATAGCTGTTCTGCTGAGCAACAGGACTTTTTCGCTGGAAAACGAGATCGCAGCTGCGGCAAAAGAGTATATCGTGAACAACTTTGCAGTTGATACGGCTCCTTTTGATGTTGTTACTGGCTACCGCGCTGACGATTCCTATTTTTCTTTTGCCAGGGATTTCATCAACAACGCTCTGCCGCTTGCAAGTCTTAAAAAGGCGATGCACTTGGGAAAACTGGGTATTCAGTATGTTCTCGTTTCGGAAAAGGCGTTCGCTCAGCTGATTTTTACCGGAGCCGAAGCGGTCAGTTGTGAAACATATTTCCCGAAATATACGGCGCGTGACTCTGATGCAAGAGCGGCTTATAAAGAAGAGATCCGTCGTGCCGTGATATCTAAAAGTATTTTTGTGATGGATATTATCCGGGAGGGAATGAAAAATGGCGATCCGCGCATACAGTGAAGACTATCTGGAGTGTGCGGCGACATCTCTTGCTGTGGCTTGCGATTATGCGGTGAATGTCTGCGGAATGAAACCCGATGATTTTGCCGATATTTTTGTAATATCCGGCGAAGGCGGCAAGTTCGGCAGAGGAAACCCTTCGGTCGTGGCAGGGAAATCGGGGATAGAGCTGGTCCGCTCAATTGTGGAAAAAGTCGATCCGGGCCGCGGACTTCCGGAACCTGTGTTTTCCCAGGACCGCTCTCCTGAATACTGGGCAGGCTGGGCTTTGGCGCAGTATCAGTGGCATTCGGCAAAGAGTTTCAAAACGGTTTTCGGCAAAGTTCCGCTTTCCGAGGTAATAAAAATGTATAAAGTCTATCACGAAATGGACATAACAGCTTTTATCGAGGCGATGGATAAAAAAATCGAGGAACGTTCTGTCAGTACAAATTTAAAGAACATTCGCGAAAACAGAGGAATTTCACAGTCGGAACTTGCAGAAATGTCGGGTGTGAAGCTGCACTCGATCCAGCTTTATGAACAGAGAGTGAACGACATCGACAAGGCTCAGGCGCAGACACTTTTCAAAATTTCACTTGCGCTGGGCTGCAGAATGGAAGATCTGCTTGAAAATCCGGCAATATTGCCATAGTGAAATGGAAAGAGATAAAAATGCAACTTAAAAACGGAGGGAACAAATGACTATTCAGGAAAGAGCGGAAAAAGGTGCGGCGTACAAGGCGGAAGGCCGTTACAACTGCACAAGATCGGTATTGGCGGCATTCAGCGATATCGTGAAAATCGACGAGAATGAGCTTGCCATACTGACATCCGGATTCGTCGGAGGAATGGGAAACATGGAAGGGACCTGCGGTGCACTTGTCGGAGCGATCATGGTCGCAGGAATACTTTCCGAAGGGCAGGGAACGCTCAAATATTCAAGGATCATCGTCGATAAATTCAAAGAACTTTGCGGTGCGACGATCTGCAAGGATCTGAAGGGAATCGACGGAACTCACTACCTTTGCAGCTGCCCCGACTGCATCAAAAACGCGATTTTAGCTGTGGGCTGCGCATTCAGCGATATCGATTCTGACGAAGCAAAATAAGTTTTTATTCTGAAAAAGCTCAGGAATTTCTTTGTGAATCAGGCAGTTTGACAAGTTCTTCAAGTGTTCTGAAGAGAGCCGCCGGTTCTATCGGTTTGCTCAGATGCGCGTTGAGTCCCGCCTGAAGGCTGCGCTGGACATCGTCGTCGAATGCGTTGGCGGTCAGAGCGATGATCGGAATGGTTTCTGCATCGGAGCGTTCCATTGAGCGGATCACTCTTGTAGATTCAAGCCCGTCCATCACAGGCATACGCATATCCATCAGAATGGCGGCGTAGTATCCCGGAGCGTGCGATGCGAACATTTCCGCCGCAATTTTTCCGTTTTCCGCTGTATCGACTTCGATTTTGCGCATTCCAAGAATCATTTTCACGATTTCGGCATTTACCTGTACGTCTTCGGCCAAAAGTATGCGGCATCCGGTCAGATCGACTCCGGTGCTGCCGTTTTGTGTCTCTTCTCCGCCCGCTGTTTCAGAGTTCTTTGCGGCAGATTCTGCAAGAGTGACTGTTACGGTGAAAGTCGTTCCTTTCCCTTTTTCGCTTTCCACGGAGATAGTTCCGTTCATCAGCTCGACAATGCTTTTTGTGATCGCCATGCCGAGACCGGTGCTTCCGTAACTGCCGGCCGCAGAAGAATTTTCCTGGCTGAAAGTGTCGAAAATATTAGGCAGAAACTCTTTGCTTATCCCTATTCCGGTATCACTGGCAACGAATTTCAGTACGACTTTTCCGTCAGAACGCGAATTTTCCGCGACTTCGAAGTTCACCGACCCGCCCTCAGGGGTGAATTTGACGGCATTTCCCAGAATGTTGATCAATATCTGCTTGAGTTTCATGGCATCGCCGATGTAGCACTCGTCAAACTGCCCGTTGAGAGTGCACTTGTATGCAAGCCCTTTGTCTTTGCACTGCCCGCCGATTATGCTGTTCACCTGATCGATAGCCCTGGAGAAGGTGAACGGTTCGTTCTTGAGTGTCATCCGTCCTGACTCTATACGGCTCATATCGAGAATATCATTGATGATTTCAAGCAGATGGCGGGCGGAAACCCCGATCTTTTCAAGATGCTTTTTCACTTCACTGCTTGCCGTCGGATCGCTGGCGGCGATAGTGTTCAGACCTATGATCGCGTTCATCGGAGTGCGGATTTCATGGCTCATGTTGGATAGAAATACCGTCTTCGCCTTGTTGGCGCGTTCCGCCTCTGCCAGTGCAGCCACCAGTGCCTTTTTGCTTTCAGCGAGTTCCTCTTTCTGAGCCTGTTCGCGAAGCAGTGATTTTTCCAGTTTTCTGCGGTACTCATCCTTTTCGTCCTCAACGACAAAAGTGTGGAGCAGGCATGTTCCGACCATATATCCCATCGCGTAGAAAGGCCACAGCGGATAGATGATCTGGAAAGCTATCAGAACGATCATGGCGATCCCGAACAGACCGATTGTAAGGTTCCTCCGCTGCACTTTTCCCTTGGTTCTGAGAGTGACATGAAGCGTGTAGGCCGATGTGAGCAGAAACATCAGGATCTGGATTGCGAGAGTGACGTGTCTGATACTTTCCGCGTGGTAAACGCCGTTTTCATCGAACCAGAACATGACAGGATGAAAAATGTTGAGCGTTATCACAATGATCTCGAACACGAAAAACGCCCATCCGGTATACCTCAGTATCTTGTCGAAAACATTTCCTCTTTCCAGATAATCGACTACATACTGCGTCCACAGAAGCACAGCAGCCGCCATTGCCGCGAAATAGAGCGTCGTATCGGCGAACTGGATCTTTGTCATCCGGTATTCGTCGAAGACACCCCACAGCGCATCGGTGACATAGTAGCTGAGCACTGCCATAAGAAACCAGCAGTAAGTGTGACGGGTGTTCGCAATACCGTCCGTTTTCCGGGTCAGAAACACATCCCTGTTTGTTATCACCAGTATGATTGCTGCTAAAATTCCTATTATTGAATATGTCATATCGCACCCGTTACATTAAAAAAACTGCGGGATAATACAGTAAAGCTGCCGATGTTTCAATATAAAAAACAGGCTTGTTTTTGACAGAATATCCGTGCGTCATCGTCACATTCTTAAAATTTAACAGTTTTCGGTTCGCCGCCGCCGAAACTTGTGAAAACTGCAGTCGCGTCTTTGAAGTAGAGGACCTGCGTGTTGTCGTCGTTTTCGTTGTACATGCCGCGGAGATTCGGGTAGTTGTCGAGCATGTGCTTCTTTGCTTCGACTCTGTCGTCGTTCACAAGTTCGCCCGAAAGTCTGAGCCATCTTTTGCCGTCAAAGCAGCAGAGTTCCGCTTTGGGATTGGCCGCAAGCTGCTTCGAGACATTTTTTTTCTTTCCGGTCTGTATGTAGAGTTTTCCGTCGAAAATGTCGATAGTTCCGAACGGTCTGACTCTCGGCTGGCCGTTTTCCTCGACTGTCGCGAGATAGTAGGTTTTGCACTCTTTGATGAATTCGTAGACGCTCTGCATTGTTTCCTCCTTAGGTTCTTCTTTTGCCGGGCTTTCTGCAGCCTTTACTTCTTCTGTTTTTTGTTCCGCGCTTTTTTCAGCGGGCTTTTCTTTTTCTTCGCCGTTCTGACACGAAAAAACGAATGCCAAAGCAAGGACGAAGACAAAAAATAGATGCTTTTTCATTTGTAAACTCCTGAAATTCCAAAAAACCGAAGAATTATAAATAAAAACCGGAAGAAAGACAAAATCTGTTTTCAAAACCTTGTCTTCAAGTGAAAAATCTCTAAACTATGCAGGCTCTTTTAACCTTTTATCAACAAATTTCCAGAGGAGAAAGCTATGCAGAAAAAAACCGTATCGCCGAAAGGCAAAAAGCAGACAAAGTACATTTTTATCACCGGAGGAGTCGTAAGTTCGCTCGGAAAGGGCATCACTTCGGCATCGCTCGCACTCATTCTGAAAAGCCGAGGATATCAGGTTTTTATGCAGAAACTCGATCCTTATCTCAATGTCGACCCAGGCACGATGAGCCCTTATCAGCACGGCGAAGTTTTCGTCACGGACGACGGCTACGAAACTGATCTCGACCTCGGCCACTACGAGCGTTTTGCCGGTGTCCACTGCACAAGGGCTTCAAGCTACACTTCGGGAAGGATTTATTCGTCTGTCATCGCAAAAGAGCGCGCCGGAGCATATCTCGGCGGCACAGTCCAGGTCGTTCCGCATATCACGAACGAGATCAAAGACGCATTCCGCAGCGCGGCTGAAAGCGGTGCTGACATCGTTCTCTGTGAGATCGGCGGAGTCGCGGGCGACATAGAATCGCTGCCTTTCCTCGAAGCTGCGAGACAGTTCCGTTTTGAAGTCGGCCCCGAAAACAGCTGCTTCGTCCACCTGACGCTTGTTCCTTATCTGAAAGCTGCGGGAGAGCTCAAAACCAAACCTTCGCAGCATTCGGTCGCCGAGCTCAGGAATATCGGTATCATCCCGGACATCCTTGTCTGTCGCACCGAAATGACGATCCCGCAGGATCATCTCAATAAACTTGCCCTGTTCTGCAATGTCCGCCCCGAATGTGTCATCGAGGAAAAAGACGTTACCGATTCAGTTTACGCAGTCCCGCGCGAACTTCTGAAACAGGAGCTCGACCTCAGGATACTTGAGCAGCTCAAACTTCCGATAAAACCTGTCATCCACACCGAGTGGGACACCCTTGTCCGCAAGGCGACAAAGCCGAAATACGAATGCACGATAGCCCTTGTCGGAAAATACATCGCGATCCGTGATGCCTACAAATCGGTCCACGAAGCGCTTCAGCACGCGGGAATGGCGAACAACGCGAAAGTCCACGTCGAATGCATCGAAGCGGAAGATTTGGAGAAAAATCCGAAACTCCTCAAAAAGGCTGACGGAATCCTTATCCCCGGCGGCTTCGGCACACGCGGAGTGAACGGAAAGTGCATTGCGATAAAATATGCCCGTGAAAACAAAGTTCCGCTTCTGGGAATATGCCTCGGAATGCAGTGCTGCGTCATCGAATACGCAAGGAATGTTCTCGGCTGGAAGGATGCGAACTCGACTGAATTCGACACAAAGACGAAACACCCTGTAATCGACCTCATGGACGAGCAGAGAAAAATTACAAAAAAAGGCGGCACGATGAGGCTCGGCGCATATCCGTGCAACCTTGTAAAAGGCTCGAAAGCGGCAAAACTTTACAAGAGCGAATCCATCAGTGAACGCCACCGCCACCGCTACGAATTCAACTACGACAGCCGCTTCCGCGAAGAACTCGAAAAGGCCGGACTTAAAATTGCAGGAACTTCGCCTGACGGAAAACTTGTCGAAATGATCGAACTTGCAGATCATCCATATTTCGAAGCATGCCAGTTCCATCCTGAATTCAAAAGCAGACCGACCGATCCGCATCCGCTTTTCAACGGCCTTGTCAAAGCGGCTTTGGCAAAGAAAAAAGAGAAAAAATAGATCCTTTCAGGCGCTTAATGGCAAAAGAAATCATCCTTGAAAACTCCTCCAACTTAAACGAAAGTCAGTACCACGACACTCCCATCACCGCATCAGAAGTAAACGATCCCGATATCCCGCAGAAAATCTGGGAAATGATGAAACTTTACGAATACGGTGACGGTTCTTTCGGGCAGCAGAAGAAAAATTTCCGCCGTCAGGGCGAGTTCATGAAGGATTTCGAGGACGATTATCATGGCTGGAGCGGAGTATGTATGCTCTATTCGCCTTCTTACCACGACCTTTCGGTAGGTCAGCTGAGAAAGTATTTCACATGGAGGACCGCCGCGAGAAAAGGGAAATTCAGCCCGATCGAACCGCCTTTTGCGTATCTTTATCTCTACGAACTGCTCTGCGGGATCGGAACAGGGTCGCCGGAAGAAGGTTTCAGGAAAATGGAGGATTTTGACAGAAGTTTCCCCGATTTTTCCGATTACGGTTTCGGGAAAAAGCTCCTTCAGAAAGATCTGAAGCAGTGGATGTTCGAATTTGCCGTGATCCACTCGCTGCCTATTGATACGATCTCGCAGTATGCCGATCCTTTCATGCTTGCTTCGGACACATACCTTTCGATACTGCGCAAACCAGCATTGAAAAAGGATGACGAGATATTTCTGGCGCTCAGTTTTTTTGCCGAAAAAGACCTCTTCCTCTCTCCGCTTGTCACTGAAAACGGAAGCAGGGGAAAACACTTGTTCGCGGAACTCTGGAAATGCGTTTCGGTTAAGTACGATGAATGCGGTCTTGATTTTTTTACCGAATGTTTCGGACAGATCTACACAATAAAATGGCATCCCCTTTTCAACGCTCTCTACCACGATGACTGCGCAGATTCAGACAAAGAGTGCCGCATCGACGAATGCAGGAGATACTTCTGTAAAAACGGCGTGTGGTATGAGGAATATTTCGAAAAAATGATGTTCGACAAGGAAAAATTCTACGCGCTTCTTCACGAAGGAGAGAGAGTTTTCCGCAAATATCTGAAAATCGGCAAAGCTTTACGCAAAAAACCTGATGAAAGCTGGGCTACGCAGTATGCCGAAGCGGTCGTCGCGGCAGATAAAAAGGCTGAAATCGAGGCAAAAAGACCGAAAATAAACATCGACCTTTCAGGGCTCGACAAAATCAGAAGCGATGCGGCCGTAACAAGGGAAAGTCTTCTCACCGAAGAAGAAATCGAAGATGAGATCGAGAGCGATACAACTGCAGAAAACAACGAAAACGGCCTTCTTGACAAGATACACACCGAAATCCTGCGAAACCTGCTTAAAACAGGCTCCGCAGACGAATACATCAAAGCCGCACATCTCATGCCCTCAGTAGTCGCCGACACGATAAACGCCGCCCTATTCGACGAAATCGGCGACAACGTCATTGAATGTGACGGAAAAACACTTGCAATCGTTGAAGATTATGTTGAAGAGGTTGAGAAACTGCTGCAAAATTCGAAGCCTTGTTAAAAATCAATTTTCTGCTATAATCCGCTGTTTTTTTGAGACGGAGACACTCAAATGGCCATTCTTAAACAAAATAACCAGATTTCCTACATGGTTGCCTGTGTAAGTGGTTTTGCCGCTGCTCACGATCTTTCAAAGAAAGACGCTTTTATTTATCTTTACAACAACAAAGCGATAGCATTTTTGAAAGAGCATTACGAGATCGAACACACTCTTTCGATCGAAGATGCTGTCGAGGATATGGCAGAGATCTGCCGTCAGAACGGAGGAACGCTTTGATTCTCTATCACGGGAGCAATACCGAAGTTAAAGAAATCGTTCTGAAAATGTGCAAACCTTTCAGAGATTTCGGCAGAGGATTTTACCTGTCTGATATTCGTGTCCAAGCTGAGAATATGGCAAAACGAACAGTGAGAATAAAAGGTTACGGCAAGCCGATTTTGAATGTCTATGAAATCAATGACAGTTTTATGAGAAGCAATGATTTGAAAATAAAGGATTTTTTGACAATTCCGTCTGAGGAGTGGGCTTTGTTCGTTATGAACAACAGAAATCGTTATTTTTCAGATTTGACTGATCCGCTATGCAATCAGGATTGCAAGTATGATATTGTCCACGGTCCTGTCGCAAATGATGATATGGCTGTTTTGTTTCAGCAATATGAGCAGAAATTCATAGACATTGAAATGCTCAAAAAGCGTATGACTTACAAAGAACTTTCGATGCAGTATTCGTTCCATACGGAAAAAGCTGTGGAACTATTGAAAAAACTGGAGACGATTTATGTATAAAGCAGACAAAAAAGACTGGCTTATCGACTCTCTCACAAAAGAAATTGCAGCTTTCATCGTTGAAGACGAAAAAATAGAATACGAAGAAGCATTGAAAAAACTTTATACCTCGCGGATTTTTGAAGCACTTAACGATAAGGAAACAGGACTTTACCGCGAAGGAGCTGCATACATTTATCAGCATTATCTTGAAGAACAGAAAAACAAAGAATCAAAGTGATTTTTTAATTTCACAACCATGACTGACAATACACAAAGATATAAAATTCTTTTGAGTGAATTCGATAATTTACCAAAGAAGGCACCAAGAGAAGAATCATTCATTTCAATTTGCGGATTCCCCAGCAGAGAAAAAGTTTCGAGCAACATTCTGGTTTTTTTTCTGGATACGCATAGAGAGCATAATTTAAAAAATTTATTTGTGAAAAGCTTATTGGAATCCGTTGGATTAAATGCAAATGATTATCCTGAAGATTTTGAATCAGAGACGGAAGTGTATACTAAAAACGGCAAATATATAGATCTGCTTCTGCGTAACGAACAAATAAATATCGTTATAGAAAACAAGATTTATGCAGACCTGTATAATGATTTAGATGATTATTATGAGAGAGCAAAGGAAGGCAAAGACGAACCCGTAGGAATTGTCTTGAGCCTGTCTCCTATAGATGAAAGTAAGAAAGGAACTAAAAAGTTCAAGTTTGTAACATACGAAGATTTCTTTAGTAAAGTTAAGGAAAATATTGGAAATTATTTAGAAGAGGCGAATCCGAAATATATACCTTTCCTGTTGGATTATTTTTACAATATCGAAAATCTTGAACGGGGTGAAAATATGGATGAGGAATTCTTGAAATTTTTGCGTGAACATGAGAAACTTTCTCTAGAATTCGCTGGCAAAATAGAAGAGTTTAGAAAGAATTTGCGAGATATCGTAAAAGAGGTAAGCCAATTAATTAGAGAAAAAATTGAAGATAAAAATGTAAAAATATGGCTCTGGCGAGAGATTCCGAAACTTTTTGATATTGCCGTCGTCGATTATTATCCAAACAAGGATATTGATATCGCTCTTGATTCCCGTTTGACTCTGAATGGATGGGAATTTGTTCTTTTTACAAGACCTAAATCGAATAAAGTGAATCTGGATGATTATATCAAACAAGTAGGACTTAAAGGAAAACTCGAAAACGGGCGTTTTAAATTCGATCAAACTTTCGACTTTGATGCAAAGATAGAAGATGTCTCAAATTTTATCGCAGAGATTATAAATTGTCTGGGAAAAAAACATGTCGAAAATTCCGGAGAAATAAATGGCTGAAGAAAAAAGAATTGTTCCAAAACGTATATCCCAAACAGTCATAAATTCGCTGAAAGGAGGCGTTGTGCCGAGGATCGGGCTTCCGTATATCGCGGTAGGCAGGAAAAATGAGATCGAGGCACTGCTGCACGATGTCGGTATCATTGCGGAAGGAGGGGCTTCGTTCCGCTTTATCGTCGGAAAATACGGCTCGGGGAAGAGTTTTCTCATCCAGACGATACGAAACTATGTGATGGACAAAGGTTTTATCGTTGCCGATGCAGACCTTTCGCCCGAAAGACGCTTGCAGGGAACACACGGACAGGGTCTGGCGACTTACCGCGAGCTGATAGGCAACCT
>CACZFE010000004.1 GCA_902780365.1 uncultured Spirochaetales bacterium | reverse complement strand
GAGACAGTGAATACATATGACCATTTGAACCGCATTGTAAAAGTAGAAAACTACGATGCCGACAATCTTTTGGTTTCTTCAGAAAGAACGGCCTACGACACAACCGGCAGAATATCCGCTGTCCAGAACTGGACTTCGGCAAAAACGACAGTTACGGAATATGATTATGACAATATGGGCAGAGTTATTGCCACATGCGTCAGCACTACGAATGCTACCGAAACAGATGACTGCATTGCGGCTTCATGCACTTTCACAGATACAAAATGCTCTTATCAGCTTTATAACACCGGCGGTCAGGTGATATGGAGTGCTGACACGGAAACCGGCGGGATCACATATCTGCTTCCATTTTTAAATGCAGATCTTATCGTAGGAAACGAAACGGTTTACGACTACAATGCTTTCGGAGAAGCCGTAAAAACGGCAAGAAGAATGACTGCAAACGGTAAAGGCGGAAGTTATACGGAAACGCAGCTTTACAATTCCGACGGCTGGATAACCACAAATTATACTTACGATATTTTCGGCAGGAACACCGAAAAAGCTGATGACAACGGAGCTAAAACCTACTACACCTACACGGCGAACAATCTTCCTGCTACCGAAACATACTGCGGAAGTGACGACTCTGACTGTGATGATCCGCGGGAAGTCACATATACTTACAATAATAAACGCGATCTTATAAGCGAAACTTATGAGCAGGATAATGTTTCTCTGACCGTGAACTACGGTCGCGACGATTACGGCAGGATTTCGCAGAAATACACCGGAACTACAGCAAATGATGTTTATCAGACTTTTACTTATAACAACAGAAATCTTCTCGAAACTGCGAAGAGCGTTGATCCTACGAATACGTCATCCACGCTTTCGGAAGTAACCAGAACCTACGATTCCTTCGGCAATATAAAGTCTGAAACCTTTGATTCAGGCACGGTATCAAGCGCGGTTTCGTGGAATTCTTCAACCAAAGTGATGACTGAAACAACCACGCTTCCGACCGGTAAAAATATTGTCGAAACGACTCTCAAGGGATTTCCGAAAACTCTTGAATACGACGGAACAAAACTCCTGCAATACAACTACGGCACAGGAAATGTCCTGAGCTCGATCCACAAGAATTTTGATTCAAACAATAACCATGCAGCAGAGCTTGACTACAACTACAACGACTGGCGCAGGGTGAGCCGCAGAAAAGAGGAATTTACGGCACAGAACGCGCCGACCGTTGCAGACTACGAATACACCTATTCCAAAGGGCTTCACCTCATCGGGAAGCAGGAAAACGAGGAAAACCGCAGAACCGCTTATCAGTATGATTCCTATTACCGCCTGAGAAGGGTCGATTACAACTGCACATACGATGCAGACGATCCCACCTGCATAGAAAACAGGAACAACGTCTTCAAGTGCAATGCGGCTGAAAGCGGCTGCGAAGACTTCCAACTTGACGGAGTCCACAATATCAGATCAAGTTATGAAAACCAGACTGGTTTCAGCTGGGCAGTTGACGGATTCAACAGACTCACGCAGAAATCAGACGGCAGCAACACGGTAAAATACACCTACGATTCGAACAACAACATGATAGGTGAAGATTTTGACGGCAATCCCAACACTCCGCCCGAAATTGTCTATACTTACGACAAACTTAACCGCCTGACAAGCGTTGCGAACAGTGATTATCTCGTCGAATACAGCTACGACCCCTTCAACAGAAGAACAGAGAAAACCGTTTACTACGCTGACGGGAACGACACATACGAGCAAACCCACAAATATGCTTACGACGGCTGGGACATCATCAGCGAAGAAATCAAAACCGTCCGCACATCGGATAACCCGGTCACCACAACAGCATGGGAACTCCGCAGATATGTCGATCACGGAACGGATAACCACATAATCATGGACACCGTTTCATGCAGCGACGACGGCAACGGCAACTGCTCGCCGAACGAATCAACACTTCAGAGAATCTGGTTCCACAAAGACGAGCGCGGCAACATCATCGCAATATCAGACGGAAACGGCACGATATACGAGCGTTACCGTTACCGCGTCTACGGCGAACATGAAGTTCTGAACGCCGATTTCACACCCAAAACCACAGCGGCAATCTCGCCCTTCCTCTGGGGCGGCTCACTCTATGAGCCCGAAACTAATCTTTACTGGATGCGAAACCGTTACTACCACATCGATATGCACCGCTTCATCAACCAAGACCCCATCGGAATCTGGGGCGATGCCAACAATCTCGGCAATGGTTTCGCTTATGTCGCAGGAATGGTTATTGAAGCGAGCGATCCGAGCGGGTTGGAAATTTATTGGGATTCTCTTTGGATAACTGATGCTATTCAAAGTGGTTTAGGTTATTCTGAAACTTTTTCCAATCTCTATTCTGTGGCTAACAATTTAGATACTGATATTGTTATAATTGTTAGTGATTTAAGCTACGATGAAATACAAGAACACGGAGCTGCATTTGCTGATTATTTGAACTGTGAAACAATGCAAACATCACTATTCGCTGATTATATGAGTTCAAAGGCTGATTATATGAGCTCTGATGAAATAATGCCGATAGATGGAGTTTTTGTAATTTATGTCGATACTGAACTGGCAAAATCTGGAAAAACTGACACTTCTTATGGAGAAGTTCCTATAGAAGGTGTTCTCGGACATGAACTCGGACATCCAGGGCGTGAAGGAAAAGGGATGAAAAAAGTTCCGCCTGCTGATCCTGATCCTGCAGTTGAAGAACAAAACCGAATAGATGCTGAAAAGATAAAAGAAGAATTAGAAAAGAGTAAAAAAGAAGAATATCCAGTAAATCCTGATTCTTCTGAGAATAAAAACCAGTCATATTTTGCCAATCAGTTCATTAAGAAGATCTTGGAAATGCGTGACAAGAAAAGTTTCTTCGAAATGATGGATGAAGTTGGACCTGTTATCAGATATGAAGACAACGGCAGAAAAGTTTTCTTTTTCAATCCCTACTACAGAGGTAAAGATCCATTAAAAGAGATTTTTTGGAATATACGAAATGCCGACGGAACAAAGGGTTTTGTAAGGAATCCGTTTGTCCTAGATGCTGAATATGGATATGATTCCACAACTTATGAAAAGTGGCAGAATAAAGGGTTTGCTCAGCCTAATGTAGATCCATATTGGCAATAGGAGAAAATAATGAAAAACTTGGTAATTTTAATAACTTTGTCACTTTTAGCTCTCTTATTCGTTTATATGGATGAAGCATCACGGGCAAACAAGAAAGTGACTTATGTTCTCGGCCGTGAGAATAGAAAATACTCCCTTTTATTTGACGATTTCAGTGAAGCTCTTCCACCGGTATTCGACAAAGTTTTTACTATGCATGACGGTTTGATGCGTGCCATGAAAAACGGATATTCTGTGGTTGTTACAGAAAAAGGAAAAATTCTGCCGGGCGAATATCTGCGGATAAACGAGTTCAAGGAAGATCTTTCGTCAGTTAAATCGAAAGACAACAAGTGCGGATTTATTGACAGAAACGGAAAAATCGTCATTCCTTTTAAATATGAAGATGCAGGGAACTATTCCGAAGGTTTTGCGCCAGTCAAAAAAAACGGGAAATGGGGTTATATTTCCAGATCCGGTGAGCTGAAAATACCTTTTGAATTTGACGAAGCTTCCGATTTTTCAGAAGAATATGCGGTTGTTTCCCAAAACGGAAAAGCAGGGTTTATTGATAAAAACGGAGTCTCGCCGACAGGCTTTGTTTTTGATTCCGTACAACCTTTTCGATATGATATCGCTGTTGTAGAAAAGAATGGTGAAAACTATGTCATAAATAAAAAGTGGGAAACGATCTATGTTTCGAAAAGTCGTTTCTCACCGTTTCCTATCGGTGAAAATGTCTATGCTGATGGACTTATTTTTCCTCCGCTTGTGAAGAACGATAAGGTAATAATGCACAAAGAGGATGCAGACAGAGTTTATCCAAAGTTCGAGAACTCTTTGCTTGTTTTCGAAAAGAACAGAAAATTCGGAGCAATAGACAGTGATGGAAATATTGTTGCTCCGGCAAAATTTGATAGTGTCAATATTTTAAAAAACGGATATTTGAGAGTCAGGGATGGCTCAAAAAAAGGCTTGATTAATAAAAAAGGAGAGTATGTTCTGGAAATAAAACCGGAATATTATGATATCCGAATGCTTGACAGCGGGAAAATTGTTGCATTGGAAGGAGATACACTAAAAATAATAAGCGATGATCTCAAAACAGAGACCGTTGTTTCCGATATCAATATGATTCTTGGAGTCCGTGACGGCAAAATAATTGTTCAAAAGGCGGGGAAAAAAGTTGTTTTGGATGAAAATGGCGCGATTTCTGTAGAAGCACCTGTTGGTAAAGATCCTGTCGAAGAAGAAAAAGACAACCCTTCGAAAATTTCTGTTTACGGCAGAACATGCGGTTTCGTTGACGGTTTGGCACGTGTCGAACAAAGCGGAAATATTTTATACATTGACAAGTCTGGTAATATTGTTCTTCGCGGAAAATGGCTTAGAAGAGTTGACTGGAAAGATGTCTATGCCTGTGGAAGAAGAGGAGATTTTGGATATTGGTGAGAAAATTTGTTCCTGGTGCTGAATACGGTTATGATTCAACGACTCATGAAAAATTTCAACAAGCTGGGTTTCCGCAAACCAATGTTGATCCTTATTGGTATTAGGAGGAAAAAATGCGATTCATATTTATACTTTTAGTCTTGTTCTCATTTTTCACAGTTTTTGCCAACGGTGCGGCAATTGACGGTTCAAGCCTTACAAGAACCGGAAATATAGTCTATCTGCAAAAGGAAAATATCAAAATAGAGAAAGAAAGTATCTCCATTGTGTTTGTGAATGATGTTTTCAAGTTTAACGTCCAATACAAGCTGAAAAACAGTTCAGATAAAGCAGAAAAAATTGACTATGCTTTCCCCGTTTTATTTGAAGATCTCCTCGAGAGTGGTTATGTGAGTGATGATCCGTATTTCAAAAAAGATAAAATCCGCAATTTTTTTGTAAAAATCAATGGTGTCACACAACAAATGAAAGAAAAGAAAATTCCAAGAGGTGAATCTAATAATGTTTATTTTGTTTATTCATTCGATTTTCCTGCAAAACAGAGCATTGAAATCGAAGTGAATTATGAAGTCGATCCGTGGGGAGAAATCTATGAATATGGACCGTATACTCTATACTGGTTTGGCACTCGAAAAACTAAATATTCTATGATCAACGCAAAATATTTCGGCTCAGGATCAGCAGATGAACTTGAAATAAACATTGATATGACTTATTTGTTCCGTAACGGCGGAAAACTGTTGACACTTGAGCCGAGAATATTTTCATTCGACAAATCCGGAAAGTTCAAATTCAAAGGTAAGAATTTCGATTTTTCCAAAAACAGTGAAATAGAAATAGAATACGATAATTCCTTAAGAAATTTATGGGATCAGATTGCCGGAAGTCGTCTCTCGACAAAAAACAAGATTAAAAGTGTTAAAGTTTCATCAGCGATATCGGGAACAAAAGCTGAAAATATGTTTGACGGAGATCCAACAACCGCATGGTGTGCAAGCGGCAAAAACAACTGGATAGAAGTCAAAACAGAGAAGAGCAATATAAGATTTATTGCTGTTTTGAACGGCAACACAAAAAATGAAAAAACATTATCGGAAAACGGCAAGATAAAATCTCTGGAAATCGAGTATAAAAATTGTTCAGCCATATTAGCATGGGACAAACCAGAAAATCCTGTTGACTTTTTGAAAACAAGAAAGCAAAAGGGTGAGGAATATCCGGAAGAAGCGGAGATCAGGCAAAGATACGAGATTATTCACGAAAAACCTATTTATTTCGACTATGACATCGTTTATCTAGGTGAACGCGACGTGCCTCACTATGAAAACTGCACTCTCCGCTTCAAAGTGAAGGAAGTACTTCCCGGCAGCAAATTCAAGAATGTGTGCATATCCGAGATTTTTATTTTGGAATAAAAGGTGATAGATAATGATTGGTAGCAAGCAGTTCATTCTGGGTTCGGAAAGCACGACCAATGTCAACCATGTGACCCGTTGGGATTATGACAGCATCGGTAATGTCATTTCGGTTGAATCAAGTGACGGCACGAAACAGACTTATTCCTACGACACCTTGAACAGACCGGTAGAAACTGTAAATGAGGAATACATCGATTCAAACTGGGTTGAAACATCATCTTCCGAAAACTCCTACGATGCAAACGGCAGGCTTTTCCGCATGGAAGCAACACGGAACAACCAGACAATAACTGAAGATTACGGTTTCGACACTTTCGGTCGTGTCACTTCCATAAAAACTACAGATCCGGAGAATTCATCGCGATATCGCCTGAAATTCTACAATACGGGCGGTCAGGTCATCTGGGAAACCGACGAGGAATCAGACAGTGATCCGCGCAATCTTGAAGACCTCGGTTTTTGGCATGTCGAAGTCGGCAACGAGAAATATTATACCTACAACGCTTTCGGAGACCTTGAAAAAACGGTTTATTTGATGACCCGTAACGGCAAAGGTTTGGGTTCTATCGATCTTAATCCGTGGCTGAATAGCGGACAGATCACGACGAACTTTGAGTATGACATTTTCGGGCGCATAACAAGCCGCACAAACGACCGATCGGGTGTTACGGAATATCGTTATTATGATGCAAATCCCGGAACAAGCCACAGCCGCAACAAACTTGAGAGCATTCAGATTTTCCCGGCACCTGACGATGGTGATATTGATTTTGAAGATGAAGAGAGTGTTGCTCAGACTTATACTTACACCTACGATGAATACGGTGACGAAGCAAGTGTCGAATATGAGGAAGGAAACTATTCGATGCTGGTTAATTTCACCCGCGACGCTTTCGGCAGGATCACGGGCAAAACATCTGACGTTTTAGTTCCGGTGACACAGACATTCACCTACAACATGAGAAACCTGCTTGAAACAGCGACAGATACCGTCGGCAATGCAACAACAAGCGTGACAAGGCTTTACGACTCTTTCGGCAATCCGTATTCCGAATCAGTTTCGTCCGGCAACGTCACAAAGACCGTTTCACGCCGGATGACCGATGCAAAAAACTACCAGTTCACCTATCCTGACGGAAAAACTCTCCGCAAAACAGCGACAGGAAGCGACCTTGATTCAATCGAATACAACAATTCCGAAATCGCTTCATACAGCCGCGCAAACGGCGTTCTGACTGCCGTCACAAAAGGACAGAACCTGACTGAAACATTCAGCTACAATACATGGAATCAGCTTGCAAACCACACGATAAGCAATGCACCGAACAACGACATTTACAAGATGAACTACGGCTATTCCCGCGGCTGGCACTTAGTCGAAAAAGCGGACGGCATAAAGCATACTTCGGATAAGTACACCTACGATTCATACTACCGCCTGAAAGAAGTCAAATACGATTTTGTCAACAATGCAGCGACCAGAACCGATAACTTTTATCAGGATGGCGTTCACAACATCGAGCAGAGCACCGAAAACGGCGTAACCTACGCATGGGGAGTGGATAAACTCAACAGACTGCGCGACAAAAAAGTCGGCGGAAACACCGCAGTGGAATATGACTACGACGAAAGAAACAACATGATTTCCGAGGACAGAAGCGGCACAATAGACGATAAAACCTACATCTACGACGACCTCAACCGCCTCATCGAAGTCAAGGACGGAAGTAATCAAACGATCGCAGAATACACTTATGACGCATTCAACCGCCGCATAACGAAAACCGTCGGTAACACGACAGAAAGATACTCCTATGACGATTGGAACATCGTTGAAATCGCAACAAATTCGGACGATTACACAAACATTATCGATTCCGGCACAGACAGACACATCGCGATCGAAGTCACCGCGAACAATACTTCCACACTTTACTATTTCCTCACCGACGAGCGCGGCAATGTAACAGCTTTGACAGACGCAAACGGCAACATCCTTGAACGCTACAGATACCGCGTCTACGGCGACTTTGAGATCCTTGATACTCAATTTACCCCGAAAAACTGCAGCAACCAGACATGCTATGCAACAAATCTGCACAATTTCCTCTGGGGCGGCTCGCTCTACGAACCCGAAACCAACCTATACTGGATGCGAAACAGATATTATCACATCGATATGCACCGCTTCATCAACCAGGACCCCATCGGCATCTGGGGCGACGCAAATAACTTAGGCAACGGCTTCGCCTATGTCGCCGGAATGGTTGTTGAGGCGAGTGATCCGACGGGGCTGGAGATTAAACCAATCTATTTTACAGATGGAAAATATTTTCTACCGAATTTTGTAGAAGATGCTTGGGCAAAACAAGGTCATGAGCCGAGCGCAGAATTATTAGAGCAAAGTAAAGATTTGGCAACTCAATCATTTGTGATACGTACTCCTACTGGAGAAATGAAATATACTGATATTATAGAGTTGATTAGTAATTTGATGGTTTTTGTTAACACTCTCTGTGATGAACTTGAAAAGACTCTTGTAGAGGCGAATCATAGAAAATATGGATTTAAGGATGACGATATTATTTATCAAAAAACATTTAAAGATAATGATGGAAAATTTCTTGGAGAAGCAACAATTTATGCAGACCGTTCTTTTACTTTTAGTTACAAAGATAAAAATGGAAATGGATTTGAAGTGGATTTTAATAGCCGAGGAATTCGTATCGAAAAAAGAGAATATAAAAACAAGAGGCTTGTAAAAAGATGGAAATGGCAAGTTGTTGGGAAAGATGAAAGTGGAAACGATATTTATGATTGGGTCGAAGTTCCAGTAGATTTGATGCCGAGCGATCCTTATTCTGACAATGATGCTCAACAAAATTTCGTTAGAAATCAATTCTTGAAGAAAATTTTAGAAGTGCATGAAAAGAAAAGTTCCCTTGAAATGATGAATGAAGTTGGTCCTGTTATTAAATATGACGACAATGGGCGAAAGGTATTTATTTTAAATCCTTATTACAGAAGCAAGGATCCTATGAAACAAATATTTTGGGAGACCAAAAATGCCGATGGAACAAAAGGCTTCGTCAGAAATCCATTCGCTCCGAAAGCTGAGTATGGCTATGATTCAACAACCTATGAAAAGTGGCAGCAGGCTGGATTCCCGCAAACCAATGTAGATCCGTATTTTAATTAAGGAGTGTATCATGTTTAAACTTATTAAAGGTGTTTTTCTCAATACTTTGATTGTTTTTCTTGCGGAATTTGTTGTTTCGTTATTTTTGGGTGTTATGCTGCATATCAATATTCTGCCGACAGATTCTCTCTCTTACTATTATCCCTTATGTTTAGGCGGAGCTTGTTTTTTAACCGGATTTTTTCTGATTAGAAACAACTATGATGTCAAAGGCAGTAAAAGAGTTCTTTTCTTTTTTATATCAGTCTTTTCCGGTCATTTTTTAATTAACACCATTTTCAATATGACTTATGTGATCGCTGTAAAACTCTTTGTATCAGGCATGTTTTGCTGGTTTATCGGAATTCTTATCAGAGAAATTTCGTTCCCTGCAAAAAAATATGTAGCAACTGTTCTTATTCTTGTTTCTTTGCTTCTGATCTTGAGTCCGTTCCAGCCTTTATTAAAAAATGAACAACCTGAAAAAAAACTTATCGAATACATCAAAAATGATGAAACTGAAAAGGCAAAAGCCTTGATAGAAAAAGGTGCGGATGTAAACCATACAGATGAAAACGGCGCGACTCCAGCGATGTGGGCTGCCGCTGGAGGGAATTTCGACATTCTCAAACTTCTGATTGCAAAAGGTGCCGATATAAATAAAAAAGGATTGATTTTTTTAAATGTTGAGCCGATCTTGTTCTATACAACGGTTTTGAATGCCGCAATCGGTCAAGGTCACCTTGAAATAGTGAAATTCCTTGTCGAAGAATGCGGAGTCGATGTGAATGAAATATCTCCCAAAATAAACAGAATCACTTATTACCCGCAGGATATTCCTGATCCGCAGAAAATTTTGGAATATATAAAAAACAAAGATGATTTCAGCAGTAACATTGTTAAAGACTATACTAAAGGATTTCCGGAATCCACCTTGCCGCTGATGATATCCGGAGCCTTAAATAAAATCCTTACAACACGTCTTAGCAGAAAATCTGAAGGAGGGAACCTATTCAAAAAAGCCTTGGCTGAAAGAAAAAAACTTGATGAGGAATTCCCCGGATTGGTAAGAAACAGAAAACATTATGAAATTTTTGATGAAACAGACGGTATTTGGGTCCCGAACATAACTTATGCAGCAGGCCCTAATTTCATCGAAATAACGAAATATTTGATTGAAAAAGGAATCAATATCAACCAAAGAGATCAGGACAATATTTCCGCGCTCTTTTTTACAGCAAAGGATACGGCTCTTCTGCTCCTTGGAAACGGTGCCGAAGTCAATGTTAAGGAAAATTTGATGAACAGTTCTCCGCTCGGCTTAAGAGACAGATTTTTGAAAAAGGATATGACAGTAGATGAGATAAATCTTTGGAAAAAAATAGTGGAAACTTTTATCCAAAAAGGTGCAGATATAAATTCTCAGGATAACTTGGGAGACACTTTGCTGCACAACATGTGTCTTAATAAAAATTCATCCGCAGACCTAGTAGCTTTTGTTGTAAAATTAGGTGCAGATCCTGAAATTAAAGATAACTGGGGCAAGACGGCTAAAGAAAGATGCGCGGAACACGGTGTTGAGATAAAAGACGATTGGTTGAAGAAAAAAGAATAATCTTTGGAAACAACAAGATGAATAGAAACTTTGATTATGATTCATTCGGAAACCCCTATTCCGAAGCTGTTTCAGCGGACAACGTCACAAAAACCGTTTCACGCAGGATGTAATGGTCAAGCATTTCTGGACAGAAAAATTCTTCCAAAAAGTGTTTCATTTTTCACCTGTCAAATTCAACTGAACCCAAAATCAGTTTTTAAATATACTCAACCGGCAGAGCTACGAGATTTTCCCTAAGATAAAGTTTTCGGTCTATCCGGCATATTATCGCGCCTGTTCCACGTTTGTGTTCAGGGATCTTGTCAAGAATGTCAAACTCTGAAGCCATATCTGCTTTCGGTGTCGCCGACATTTTTATTTCAATCGGATAGAGGATCCCGTTTTCCTGAATAATCAGGTCGATTTCGCCTTCAAGAGTCTCGTCACCGCCGTTTTTTCTGACCCTTTTTCTGTCTTTTCCGTTGTAGAAATAGACAAAAAAATCGTAATCCAAGCCCTCGTTTGAGCACGATTTCAGAATTTCATTGATGATAAAAGTCTCGAATATAGCCCCTGCCATAGCACCGTTTTTCAAGGTTTCGGGAGTCAGCCACCGCGTAAGATAGCAGCAAAGCCCTGTATCCCTGAAATAAAGTTTCGGAGTTTTGACCGCCCGTGTTAGAACATTCGCAGTGTAAGGTTTGAGCAGATAAATTATCCCGCTTTTTTCCAGAATCGAAATCCATTCCTTAACTGTAACTTCCGAAACACTCAGCTCCGAAGCGATCGCCGCATAGTTGACAAGCTGCCCTGTTCTCGCTGCGACAGAGGTCATAAAACGGACAAAAGTGAGATGGTTTTTCGCTTTTATAAGTTCGTTCACATCCCTTTCAATGTAGGTTTTAACGTAAGACTGGTAAAAATCGATCCACTCTTTTTCTGGATTCGAGTAAAGTTCGGGAAAACTGCCGCGGTGTATCGTTTCCCAGATGTCGCCTGCATATTTTTTCATCTTTTTTTCACGCTCGTCTATGTATTCCGCGGAAGGAACGAAATGCTTGTTGAAACTGACATTGTTGATTTCGCGCAACGACAGCCCTTCAAGCTCCATGACTGAAATCCTGCCGGCAAGAGATTCGCTGACCGACTCCATCAGGCGCATTTTCTGCGAACCTGTAAGGTAAAAATTGGAAAGTTTTTCCGTATTGTCGAGAATGATTTTCATTCTGTTGAAAATCTGAGGGCATTTCTGCACCTCGTCGATCATCAGCGGACACGGATTGTTGAGAAGAAAAAGATTTATATCCTCATCAACCTGAGCCCGCAGCAGATCGTCATCAAAAGTGACCTGGCTGACTTTCGGGAAAAGATGCCTGAAAAGCGTCGATTTGCCCACCTGACGAGGGCCTGTCAGAAGAATAGCCTTGCTGTTTTTCGCCCGTTTTTCGATTATCGGAGCAACGTGTCTTTTGATCGAATACATGAAAACCTCGCGCAAAATCCAAAGTACAACTTCAGATTAGTCGCAAAAATCGGCAAAGTCAAGTGTGCTTTTTAAAATGAATTAAATTTACCTGTGAAGCATATCTATAAATTTTAATCCGATTTTTGTCTCGCGCAGTATCGCGCCGACAGAGTTCTTTATTCCGAGCGGAAGAGTCTTCCCGTGGAATATTTTGTTGTGTATTTTCCAGGGATGTTTCACGTGAAACCTTGGTCCGTTTGTCTCGATGAAACCGAACTCTTCACGGATTTTGAAGGAGTTTTTCGGGAAAAAAGTTTTTTCAAGCATTGTCCAGATCATAAAAAGCTGCATGTCGAGAACTCTGTCAAGATCGAATTTAGCCGCGATTTTTCTCAGTTTATCCATATCGGCGTGGCTCAGAAGAATGTAAAACTCAAGAAGCCGTCTTGCCGAAAAATTAAGCAGACTTGCCGCTGTGTAGTCGTGCATGAGCATGATGAGAAGAGTGTATTCGATTTTCGGGACAAGCATTTTTCTGCCGGAAGCGTCGGTCGTTTCCTCTATATTTTCAAAAATTTCCTTAATCAATCCGCGGATCGGCATCGTTGTTATCTGAGAATGAAGTTCTGCGAGAGTTTTGCCCGATATCACGCAAAAGGCTTCATGGCTGTGTTCCAGAAACGAATGTTCGCCGTGTGAAGCGGGAAATTCAGTGTGTTTTGCGAGGAAATTTTTCAGTTTTTTGTATTCTTCCGGAGCGAAAAGAAGATCGATGTCGCTCATTTCCCGGAGTCCGAGGTAATTTGAAAAAATAGTGTTGAAGACACACATTCCCTTGACCGGAATGAAGCGCTTTATTCCGTTAGCGTTGAGAGCGTCGCAAATTTTGCGGAAATCCCTGTATTTAAGCAGGTTGTCGGCCTCGGTCTCGGCATATTTCCGCTTGAAATCATCGTTCTTTCCGCGAATAAAATCCAAAGCCTTCACAAACGGGTCTTCCGCGAAGCCGGCGAACTCTTTACGGAACACTATTTCGGGAAAGATCTCGTTATTCATGGTTTTGATCAAGTTTTTTCAGTGCATTTTCAAAGCCGCTGTTTCTTGCAGCACTCCGTTCAAGGGTGTTTTGCAGAACATCTGTAGAGGAAACTGTTTCGAGGTATTTTTTTGCCCTTGTTATCGCGGTGTAAAACAGTTCTTTTGTCAGGATCTGCATATCTTTTTCGGGAAGAACGACAAGTACCGAATCGTATTCGCTCCCCTGGCTTTTGTGAATTGTCATGGCATAGACTGTTTCGAAGGCCGGAAGTTCGGAAATATTGAATGACCTGATGTCGCCGTTCTGTTTGAACCAGGCTTTTGTTCTGCCGTTTCTTTCCAGTATGACACCGCAGTCACCGTTTACGAGACGAGTGTTGTCGTGGTCGTTTCTTGTTATCATTATCGGTCTGCTGTTGTAGGAAGGATTCTTCTTTTTCAGAGTCTGTTCGATCTCTTCGTTGAGTTTCACGACACCGAGAGGATCCTCTTTCGATGGACATAAAATTTTAAAATTATTGAGTTCTTCAAGCACTTTTTCCGGGGAAAGAGTCTGGTCGGCAAGGAATCCGTAATCAGAGGCAGCCGCTTCAACTATCTTGTTCAGTGTTTTTGTCGAGAATTTAAGATGAGGGTATTTATTGTGTATATCGATTATTTCCTGCACTGTTCCTTTTATGTTTTCCGGCTTTGTTTTTTCTTCGTTGATTCCGTTGACCGCTTTCGCAAGTTCACCGATGCCCGGAGCCCCGTCGAATCTGTGGCTTGTTTTAAGTTCCGAAACGGTCCCTTCCGGCAGAAGCTCTCTCGAGCTGCATATATCGGCGAGAACGTTGCCGGCATCAACGCTTGCGAGCTGGTCTTTGTCGCCCAGAATAATAAGCGAAGTCTTTTCTGAAAGTGCGTCGATAAGCTCAAGAAACATGGAGATATCGATCATACTCGCCTCATCTACAATTATGAGACCGGCATATATCGGATTTTCCCTGTTTTTCTCGGGTTTGCCGAATTTTTTGCCGATGATGCGGTGTATTGTCTGACCTTCGACTGATTTTATTTTCCGAAGGAGCTCAGCATCTATAACGTTGGATTCTTCTATTTCTTTTGTTGCTTTGCCGAGTGCTTCGGTCATTCTTGACGCAGCTTTGCCGGTCGGTGCGGCGAGGATTATCCTTTCTTCGGGGCAGACACTCAGGATCCCGGCGAGAATTTTTGCGACAGTCGTTGTTTTTCCTGTTCCGGGGCCGCCGGTTATGACTGAAAAACGGTGATTTATGACGGTTTCGGCAGCCTTTTGCTGTTCAATGTTCTTTTCACCGTATTTTTTTGCATCTTCATCGAAAAGTTTTTCCATAACACTCTTGATTTCACCGGCACGTTTTGCATAGTTCCCTTCTCCGCGCGACAGATCCATCACTTTTTTGGCAAGAGATTCTTCGTAAAACCAGTATTTGTAAAAATAGATTCTGTCGTCATAAAAAACCACAGGCCTTTTTTCATTGAAAGGATCTGAAGAACAGCATGAACTTTTGGAAAGAACTTCTGAAATCTCTTCCCAATCAGGAAAATTGGTTTTTGAAAGAGCCTCTTTGTTTGTTCCGGAAAATTTTCCGATATCTTTTTTTGTAATGCAGATGCTGCCGGATAATGCCCATTCCGAAACGAGCGCCGCGGCTGCCGCGAAAACATGCAGATCACGGCCTTTAAGATTTTTTTCAAGCCCGCACAGAAATTCTGCGGCATTCACTGAAGATTCCGAAATCAGTTTTGCTTCGGACATTTTGTCCAATATGTTACCTGTCTCGGTTTTATAGGCAAAAATCATGCTTCGCCCTCCAAAAGCTGCTGGATTTTTCTTAATTCACACTCGTCAGGCTTGTGTGAAAAAATACCCCGGCTGTCGTTTCCCCCTTTTACTCCGCGCAGAAAAACATACCTTATTCCGCCGAAATTTTTTTCGTATGAATATTCTCTGTCAACTGTGGTCATATACTTGTCGAAAGCCGCGAGATAGAGCATGAACTGCAGATAGTAGTTGTGTTTTTTCATTTCCTCTCTGATGCTTTCAGGATCGTAGTCATTGAAATTCCCGCCAAGATTGTTCGATTTCCAGTCGATGATGTAATATTTGCCGTCAATTTTTGCGACAAGGTCTATGAAACCGTGAAGAAAACCTTTCCGTACGGCACCTTCTTCAAGTTCTTCAGTCCTGTAGTTGTCGCTGATTATTTCGGAAAGTTCTCTTTTCTGCAGTTTGTCGTTTTTTATGCTGACAAAAAATTCCATTTCGGTGGTCTTATCTTCAGGCAGAACATCGGAAAGGCTCCTGCCGTTGTCGAAAATTGCTGCCGTCCGGACGCTTTCAAGACATTCGCTGACTGCAGAAACTGCTGCGGCAAGATCTTCGTCACTTTTAAAATTCATCTTCTTTTTCAGTATAGTACTGATGATTTCCATGTTGTTGTCCGAAGTAAAATCGGCTTTTTCAAATATCATGTGAAGAATAGTCCCCGCTTCTGCACCTCGCTGAAAATCAGCCATCGGGACATCCTTGTCTTTTGAAGTTTCCTCGCGAACAGGTTTGTCCGCGCTGTTTTCCTGATCGGTGTCTGCATCTTCGGAAGTGCCGCCTTCACTGTGGCTTTTGGAAGTTATTCCGCTGTAACTTGAAATAGCCCAGTCAGGTTTTATCACATCTGTCATTTTTTCAGGCGGTATCAGCTGCTCGGTTGCTGATGAAGCTTTATTTTCTTTTTCAGTCGGTGCTTCTTCACAATATGCGCTTGAAAGCGGTTCGATATCGATAAATTGCTGTTCTTTCCTTTTGAACAGAGAAGTCGGTTCGAGAGATTTTTTTTCTGTCTGGGTGTAGCAGACGGTAAGATATTTCGCCCTCGTGATCCCGACATAAATTCTGCGTATTTCCTCGATCGCCTCGTCTGTCTGAGGCGGGATTTCGCCTTTCGGAACGAGCTGAAGCTCCCTTTCGTAAACATTGCCGTTTTTCGTGTGCACTGTCATCCAGCGCTCTTTTTTCAGCGCGGATGATTTGAGTATGAACGGGAAAAATACTATATTGAACTCAAGCCCTTTGCTTTTGTGAAGCGTCATTATCCTTACACACTCTTTTTTCCCGCTTTCAGAGCGGATATTCTCTTCCTCGTTTCCGCTGCTTCCCGATTTTATTTTGTCGTTGAACCACTTCTGAGTTCCATGCACGGAGAAACCTTCTTTGCTTTCGTGCTTGTGGATGAGTTCGGCAAGCTGGCGCAGGATGCCCGGTGTTCTTTCATTTTTCGCAACGATGTTTTTTAGGATTTCTTCGTCTGCGGTAAATTTTGAAAAGGCGGCGTAAAAACCTCGTTTTCCCCACTCTTCAAAGCAGAGTTTGAATTTTTCGTACAGCTCTGCAACAGCAGTGTTTTCTCCTGACAGTTCTGTAATGTTTTTGTTGTAGAAAAATGTCAGAAGAAGCGTTTTGAACTCAGCCAGACCCTTTGTGGAAGCGGCTGACATGAGTTTTTGCAGAGCAAGAGCCTCTTCAGAGGAAAAAATGTAGAGCCCGTCCCCGGAATCGGCTTCGACAGCTGCATGAATGCCGGCATTGTTCAGTTTGTCGCATACTTCAAGCGCAAAATTGTTCGTTGCGACAAGAACGGCGATATCGGAAAGTTTTACGGCTCTTCCGGAAACCTGACAGCCGTTTTTTTCGTATATTCTGAAAGGCGAATCGGACTTTGTCATTTCCCTGACAGTCTGGATGATGTGGTTTGTCATCAGCTTTTTGGCCGGTTCCTGCGTCACGGGTTTATCGTCACCGTCATTCGGCAGTTCACAGACAAGTATTCCTTTTTCAGACTTGCCGTTCATTGCCAGAAAATATTCGTCAGGTTTTTTTGCAGCCGAAACGGGGTTGTATTCTATGAGGGAGTCGGCGCTGAAAAGGTTTTTCTCTTTGAAAACTTCGTTCACCGCATTGACGGCAGGGGATGACGAGCGGAAGTTTTTTTCCATGACATAGACAGAGTCAACTTTATTTTTTGCTTCACTGTATGCGAAAATATCGGCTTTTCTGAAAGCGTAGATCGACTGTTTCGGGTCTCCGATAAAAAATATTGTGTGTCTGCCGCTGAAAAAAAGTTGTGTGAAAATGAAGTACTGCTGAGGGTCTGTATCCTGAAATTCGTCAATAAGAACAAAGGAATAACGCTCTTCCATGCTCTTTTGGACCAGTTGTGCCGTATTGCTGTTCCCTTTCAGAACTTCGTAAAGTATCAGCAGGATATCGTCGTAGCCCATGATATTTTTTCTTTCGCGGTTCCTTTTGGCTATTTCAGGGGCTGTTTCCGCAAAATTTTTGTAAATTTCAGTCAGTTTTGTGGTGATTCCTTCGTTTCCGGAGAGTTTGATGTTTGCATTTCCGACACTTATTCCTGCCGTTGAAATGAAATCTTTCAGACAGTCTCTCGAAACTTTTTCACGGAATTCATTGTTTTCAAGCAGGTTCCCACCGTTTTCGCCGGTTCCGCTGAAGTCTGCGATATTCTCTCTGAAAAAGGCAGTTGCCGCATCGTTTGAAGGGTTTGCATCTTCCGCAAGTTTCAGGTTGAAGTCGATCCCGAGTTCAAAAGCGTGTTCCCTGATAATTTTCTGGCAGAAACCGTGAATAGTGAATATCGAGGATGTATCAAAGTCGTTTATTGCCGCTTTCAGCTTTTTTACGGCCTCATCCTTGTCCTGAATTTTATTGCAGAGAGTTTTTATTGTTTCGTCATCGCAGTTCCCTGTTTCAAAGTATGCGAGAGCGGTTTCGAGAAAGTTGAGGATCCTTTCTTTGAGTTCCGCAGTTGCATAGTTCGTGAAAGTTACCGCGATCACGGAATCTATTTTGTTCTTTGTCTCCAGGATCCAGCGCAGCACCATTATTGCGATGGAATAGGTCTTTCCAGTTCCGGCAGCAGCTTCGACAAGATTTTTCCCTGTAAGAGCTACATTCAGAACATCGAATTCTTTAGGATCTCCGGCACTCATTTTTTCCTCGTTAAAATATCCTCCACGTTATAAGGAAAAAAAATTGTTTGCGCAACCTTTTATTTGAGAATCTGTCACGATATTTCCTCACTTGAATTTTGCCCCTCGCCACACTGGAGAGGGGAAGGGGTGAGGTCAAATACGGGTGATTTTTACTCCTTCTCTCGTTCTTTCAAACACGAAAGGGTTGTAGTTCGCGGTCGCGGGATCGGTGCGGAAGATGAAATCGGTGATATCGTGCAGAGTTTTTGTCGAAGGAGAACGATGGAACTGTGCATCGGCAAAAATGCCCGACGAAAAAAGATATGAAAAGGCGGTGAGCCAGAAGCTGCAACTATGTGATTTTATTTCGTTTCTTGGAATAAAAATTTCCGGCCCGTCATTTTTTGTCACCAGTCTCTGCCAGAAGTCAAGCATCATTTCGCGGAGTATTTCGCTTTCCCGAGCCGCGTTTTCGGCAAGACGGCCGATATTTTCCTTGTATGGAATTTCGGGCAGAAGCGCTTCGAGAGCGGGCAGAATTTTGTGGCGGTAATAGTTCCTGCGGTATTTTGTGTCGTGATTTGAGGGGTCAGACAAAAATTGTCGCCCTTGCATAAATGCAGAGATTTCGTTTTTTGCGATATTCAGCATGGGGCGGACGACAAAAAAACTGCTGTTCCCGGAATTCAATAAGATTTCGCTGCCTGAATTGACCGGTTTTATGCCGCTTAAGCCTTTAATCCCTGTCCCGCGGTCGAAAATCCTCATCAGAACTGTCTCGACCTGGTCATCAAGATGGTGCGCCGTTACCAACATGTTGAAATTATTTGATTTTGCCAAATCAAAAAGAAGCTCGTATCTTTTCAAACGCGCTCTTTCCTCGACATTTTTTTCTTCCTTTTCCCAGAAATTACTTTCAAATTCAAGAGAAAAACAAGTGATCCCAAGCTCTTGGCAGATTCTTTCAACAAATTTTGCTTCGTCTGCCGATTCAGGGCGGAGCTTGTGGTCGACGTATGCCGCAGAAAGCGAAAAATGAAATTCTTCCTTGATTTCATTGAGTAAAAAGAGCATCGATAGAGAATCTGCACCGCCGGAGCAGGCTGCAAGGACTGAAAATTTCCTGCCGGCAAAACCGGTCTCATCGGTTATGGCCTTAAAATTTTCTTTGAATTTGCCTTTAATATCCATTTCAGCCTCACAAAACCGTGAATTTTTAATATTTGGCGCAAAAAAGGCAATTATTTAGCGGTTTCGGGTTGTTTTTTCTCTTTCGGGCAATATATTACCTCACCCCAACCCCTCTCCAGTGTGGCGAGGGGCTGTAGAGACGTGACCTGACACGTCTTGTCTCTGTTTTTTCGATTATTTCGATTCGCTGCCTCGAAATGTCGAAATATCGAAATTACGAAATATCGACAAAAAATGGCAGCGGCGAAAAGGAGGTTTCCATGCTCAACATCATTAAAAGCGGACTTTTGATTGTTCTGATGTCGGTTTTTCTTGTTTTTGTCGGTTCGGTCGTAGGCGGTACTGACGGAGCAATGATCTGTTTCGCGATTTCGCTTGTTTTCAACTTTTTCAGCTATTTTTTCAGTGACAAAATCGTGCTTGCTTCCTATGGTGCGCAGCCTGCCGACCCTAATCAATACGCATGGCTGCACGAAGCTTTGGCCAAACTTGCAACTGCAGCTGAACTTCCGGTCGTTCCGAGGCTTTATATCATTCCGATGGCTGAACCGAACGCCTTTGCGACCGGCAGGAACCCGAAACATGCGGTCGTCGCGGTAACTCAGGGACTTTTGAACAGCCTGAGTCACGATGAAGTAGCGGCGGTAATCGCCCATGAACTCGGACATGTCAAACACTACGATATTCTGATCCAGACGATAGTTGCCGCGATGGCTTCAGCGATCATGTGGCTCGCCACGATCGCAAGATGGGGCGGCGGATTTATTCTTCGCGGCGGTAATGACAGAAACAACAGTGTCATCGGCTGGCTTTTTGTCGTGATTTTAGCTCCGGTTACAGCTATGCTCGTTCAGGCTGCGATAAGCCGCTCGCGTGAATACATGGCCGACGACTACAGCAAAAAACTTATGGGAAGCGGAGAATTCCTTGTCAACGCCCTTTGCAGAATCACAGGTGCGGAGAATGAAATCATCGATGAACAGCACGGAACGGCGATTTCGCCTTCGACCGCCCACATGTTCATCTATTCACCCAAAACAAATTTCCTTTTCAAAATCTTTTCTACTCATCCGACTCTCGAAGAAAGAATCGACAATTTGAGGAAATAGAATCTACCTGTTTTTATCCGGTTCCGTTAAATAGGCTTTGATTTTTGTCAGAGCTTCAGCGTAAACAGCGGCAGAAAAGACAAAATTGTAAAAGAAATTGTGCCTGTCAGGATTTTGGTATGAAAAAAATGTTTCCTTGAAAGGCGGTTTCTGTTCTTTTGCAAGAAGAGATCCGATTGCTTTTTCCATTATCGGTTTTTCTATTTTGTCCGATAAAAAACATCCGGTTATAAACATGGAAAGATGCATTGTTGACGAATAAACATCTGATACTTTCAGCTTATCGTACAATTTGTCAACGGACGGTTTTATACAGTTGCAGCCTCTCGAATACGCTTTTGCCAGCATGTAAAATATTGCAGCGTCATCTTTGTAGTAAAGTGATTTGTCAAAATTGTCGTTGATGTATTCGCAAACAGAAGGGATTTCTTCTCCGAGGAGCACAAGAACATTGGCATTGACGATGGCGTCTTTATTCATTGAATTTGACAGCGGCGGCTGAAATTCTCTTAAATAGGTGAGAAAAACACCGTCTTCAATCTGTTTGTTCAATATTGTTTCCTTTATTTCTTTGAAATGAAAATCTACGCCTCGCAAAGTTAAGAAATACGCACTCAAGGAAGTTGTATCCAGGTCAGGAAAGAAATGAGGCCGGGATGAATCGGTCTGTCCTGAAAAATCCCACAAAAAATATTCACTTTGCATCGCCAAGATTTCGGAAACTCCTTTCTTGATAATTGATGAAAAATATTCTTCATCGATTTCAGAAAGGATTTGAAGAACCGAGGCCTTGAAAAATGCAGAATTCTTTAGTCGAAAACAATCGGAAAGATCTTCCGTGCATCTGAATGTGGGGAATTTGGTATTTGACGATATGTAGGCAAATGCGTTATCCAGTCCGGAAGATATTGCCGCTTCGTTTTTTCCCCGGGATAAAGAGTGCTCTTCTGAAGAAACTTTACTGTCTGAAAATAGAAAAATAAACAAAGCGATGCCGGCGATTGTTGCAGCCAAAACAGCAATTTTGAAATAAAAGCCTTTTTTCAAGAATCCCCTGTGAATTCGGTTTATTAGTCTTTTTTGATTTTCTTTTTGATGTCGTCGAAGAATTTTTTCGCCTCTTCACCGGCTTTTTTTGCGCCTTCTTCAACAGTCTTTCTGAATTCACTGTTTTCGACAGTTTCTTTAAGATTTTTGAGGCCTTCGCCAGCTTTGCTGTAAACATCTTTCGCGGTGGTTTCGGCCTTTGAGTAAGCGTCTTCGGCAGTCTGTTTGATCTGGCGGACGACATCGTTGTTGATTGCAGCCTGAGCCGCAGCGAGACGTGCTATCGGAACTCTGTAAGGCGAGCAGCTGACGTACTGGAGACCTGTTCTGTGGAAGAAATCGATGGAAGCCGGATCACCGCCGTGTTCGCCGCAGACGCCGAGTTTGATGTTCGGTCTTGCCTTTTTGCCGCGTTTTGCCGCGATTTCGACAAGCTGACCTACACCTGTCTGGTCAATCGAACGGAACGGGTTCTTTTCCAGAATTCCTTTGTCAATGTAGTCGTAGATGAACTTGTTGGCGTCGTCACGGCTGTATCCGAGGCACATCTGGGTGAGGTCGTTCGTTCCGAATGAGAAGAATTCTGCGTGTTCTGCGATTTCGTCAGCTGTAAGCGCTCCTCTCGGAACCTCGATCATCGTTCCGACTAAGAATTCTACGTTGATGCCTTTCTCTTCGAAGACTTTTGCCGCTGTTTCGCGGATGATCTTTTCCTGATATTTGAACTCGTTTACGTTGCCTACAAGCGGCACCATGATTTCGGGGAATACTTTGACACCTTTCTGTGTGAGCTCGCAAGCGGCTTCGATTATTGCTCTTGTCTGCATTTCAGTGATTTCGGGACGTGTTATTCCGAGTCTGCAGCCTCTGAGACCGAGCATCGGGTTGATTTCGTGAAGAGCTTTGATCTTGTCGTTGATCGTATCTTCAGAGCAGCCCATAATATCAGCCATCTCTTTGATCTGCTGAGGTTCGCTGGGGAGGAACTCGTGAAGCGGCGGGTCAAGAAGTCTGACTGTAACAGGAAGGCCTCTCATTTCTTCAAAAATAGCGAGGAAGTCGTTTTTCTGGTGTCCTATAAGTTTTGCAAGTGCAGCCTTTCTTCCTTCAAGGTCGTCGGCGAGAATCATTTCTCTGACGGCTTTGATCCTGTCACCTTCGAAGAACATGTGCTCGGTCCTGCAGAGTCCGATACCTTGAGCGGTCAGCTCTGACATCAGGAGTTTCTGTCGCAACCTTGCCGAGAAGGACCTCACCCGTGCTGCCGTCTATCGAGATCCAGTCGCCCTCTTTGAGAACGAGGTCACCGGCTTTGATCGTTTTTCCTTCGACATCGATGTTGAGTCCGCCGCATCCGCTGACGCAGCATTTGCCCATGCCTCTTGCTACTACTGCCGCGTGGGATGTCATACCGCCGCGGCCTGTGAGAATACCGTTTGCAGCAACCATTCCGGTGATGTCTTCAGGACTGGTTTCAAGTCTGACGAGTATTGTCTCCAGACCTTTTGATTTCCAAACTGCTGCGTCTTCTGCATTGAATACGATCTGGCCTGTACCTGCGCCCGGGCTTGCCGGAAGACCTTTTGTTATGAGTTTCGCGCTCTTTTTGCTTTCTTTGACGAACTGCGGGTGAAGAAGCTGGTCGATCTGATCGGGGGTGACTCTGAGAAGCGCGTCATCTTTCGTGATAAGCTCCTCGTGAACCATATCTACCGCGATTTTTACTGCTGCTGCAGCCGTTCTCTTGCCGTTTCTTGTCTGGAGCATCCACAGTTTTCTGTTCTCGATTGTGAACTCGATATCCTGCATGTCGTGGTAGTGAAGTTCGAGCTTTTTGTAGATGTCGCAGAGATTTTCGTAAACCTCAGGCATATATTCCTCAAGCGAAGGATATTTGCTCTTTCTCTCTTCTTCGCTGATACTGTGGTCTGCAGCCCATTTTCTGCTGCCGGTAAGAGTTACCTGCTGCGGAGTTCTGATTCCTGCAACGACATCCTCGCCCTGAGCGTTGATGAGATACTCGCCGAAGAAAATGTGCTCGCCGGTCGCCGGGTTTCTCGTGAAAGCGACACCTGTAGCGCAGTCGTCACCCATATTTCCGAAAACCATTGCCTGAACGTTGACAGCGGTCCCCCAGTCGTCGGAGAAGCCGTTCATCTTGCGGTAAACTATCGCGCGCTCGTTCATCCAGCTTCCGAAAACGGCATCGATTGCGCCCCAGAGCTGTTCTTTCGGGTCGGTCGGGAACTCTTTGCCGGTCTGCTCTTTTACGATGACTTTGTAGCTTTCGACAAGTTCCTTAAGGTTTTCGACCGTCATTTCGAGGTCGTTTTTGATACCGTATTTTTCCTTGAGGCCGGTGATTGCATGTTCAAAGTGATCGCCTTTGATCCCCATGACGACGTTGCCGTACATCTGCATGAAACGGCGGAGACTGTCCCATGCGAAACGGGTGTCGGACTCTTTCTTGATAAGGCCGTTAAGCGTATTTTCGTTGAGTCCGAGGTTAAGAATGGTGTCCATCATGCCGGGCATTGAGGCACGGGCGCCGCTTCTTACCGAAAGGAGAAGAGGATTCTGCGGATCACCGAATTTTTTGCCCATGACGGCTTCTATTTTTGCAAGGTTCTCATCGACCTGTTCTGCGAGTTCCGGCGGATAGTTTTTTTCGTTTTTATAATAAACTGTGCACATGTCGGTTGCGATCGTGAAACCGGCGGGAACCGGAATCTGCATGTTGCACATTTCGGCGAGATTTGCACCTTTTCCGCCGAGAGTATTTTTCATTGAAGCGTTTCCTTCAGAGCCCTGCGGTCCGAAGAAATAAACGAATTTTTTTGCTGCCATTTTTTCCTCCTAAAATTCAACTATATGGTTAAAAACAATTAAATATCACAGAGCTGAAAAACGCGCTTTTATACTCAAAAAGTTTGAAATTGCAAGTGAAAGTTAGGGGGTAGGGATTTTAGTCTGGGGAATTTAGGGAGAGAGCCGGTTAGTTCTTTTTGATTTTAAGAGCGAGGCCGGAAAGAAGAATTGCGATAGCTGCCGCAAGAGCGATAAGAGCCGTGCTGCCGCTTTCTTCCGTTGCTGTTATCGAACAGCCGTCGTCACCGCCGCAGTCTTCGAGGTTCGGGTCACAAGCGTATTCGTAAGGTCTTGAATCGACCGGCAGACCGAGAACCGTGAGATCGTTTACGGTAATACCGGAAACCTGGATCTGAGCTGTTTCGCCGTCACTCAAAGCGAGTTCAGCCTTTATCGTGAGGTATTTGTCGGTATTCTGCGGAATATCGAAATTGAGAGTGAACTGATGTTTCTGAAGTCCTTCGAAATCTGCGGTCGAAGCGATTTCGGAGTCGCCCATACCGTCGTTATCGATATCTTCATAGACAGCGAGTCTGGTGATGCCGTTGCCGAAAGTAGCCATATTGCTCTTCGGAACTTTGATTGTCATTTTCTTTATCGTCTCGTCGGCGCCGTTTGCTTTTACACGGAGCTGGAGAATATCACGGAACCTGTTCATCTCCGATTTCGCCGGAACTTCAGGATCGTGCAGGCCTTTTGTTACGATGAAGCCTTTGTCGGGTTCGAACTGGAATTTGCTGAAATCAATCGGAAGTCCTTCAACAGTTGGTGTACCGCCGTCAGCAATGACAACGCCGCCGTCTCTTTCAATCGAGGGCATGAAGTATGCGCTGTTGGAAATTGAAGAATCTTCTTTGTATTTTGCGTTGAGCGTGAAGAGAATATTGTTCTTTTTGTTGCTCCAGAGTCTGTTTGCCGGGTTCGAGGCCGAGAAAGCAGCGTAACCTGAAGCCAGAGCTTCTGCCGAAGAGAGAAGGACATCACCTTCGTCAACAATACCGTTGCTGTTGACGTCGTTATACATTTTGAGGTTCGAAATCTGGATGTTCGAGTCGTTTACGTTGACTTTGAGTTTGATCTGGTCAAGGTTGAAGTAGCATTTTTCTCCTGAACCTGCGATCTCAAGCTGGCCG
>CACZFE010000003.1 GCA_902780365.1 uncultured Spirochaetales bacterium | reverse complement strand
TGTTTGTTTTGCAATGATTACAATGTTTTTGATGATTGGTTGCGGCGGTGGCAGCAGCTCCGATTCAGGAAACTGCGCAACAATCAACAGCGGCTGGTGGTCGCCGCTGTCATCGGATACCATGGAGTGGCAGGAAGCACTTGATTACTGTGACGGGTTGAACGAATGCGGATATTCCGACTGGCGGCTGCCGAATATAAACGAGTTAAGAACGCTTATTCAAAACTGTCCAAATTCGCAGACAGGCGGTTCATGCGCTGTTTCAGCCCCTGATCATCTCTCTCTGGATGACTGGAGCATCGAAGACTGTCATTGCGACAATGGCGGACATTACAGCCTTCTGGAGGATGATGAGAATGTTACTCTTTGGTCTTCATCTGAATCAGATAATTCCAATATCGCTTGGAATGTTGGCTTCCTCACTGGAGATGTGGGCTACCTCAATAAAAGTACCAAGCTTTGGGTCCGTTGTGTGAGGTAGTGCTTCGACAGGCTCAGTGACCGGGCTCTGTAGCCAAGCCCTCTCCGGCACTTTGTGCCACATCTCCCTGAGTTAGAGGCAAGTTCAACTTTTATTAGTTTTATCTGAATTCTCCGCATAGTTTAAAACAAACTTGAAATTTTTCTTTATCATGCTACAAATATTTCAGTTCTTTCAATTCGTACAACAATTTTTCAAGCTTATAGTATAAAACGTCTGAGAGGTTATCTTGGCAGATAATGTGATAAACAAAATAGCAAAAGCTAAAAACGGCTATTTTACTTTGAAAAATGCGACAGATGCCGGAATTTCACGCTGGCAGTTGCAGGAACTTTTGAATGCTCAGAAAATTCAGAAAGTCCGTTACGGTCTATATGCTATGGGCGATGTTATTCCTGACGAACTTTTTATCACTCAGCTGCTTTGCCCGAAAGCTGTATTTTCGCATGAGACGGCATTGTTTCTGAACGGGTATTCGGATCAGATTCCGTTTAAATACACGCTTTCGGTTCCGCACGGCTATATTTCAAAAACGCTGTCCGCTGAATACGATGTGCGTCATGTTGCAAAAGAATCCTTGAATGAAGGAGTTGTGCTTATAAAG
This sequence comes from uncultured Spirochaetales bacterium, assembly GCA_902780365.1. GTDB lineage: Bacteria > UBP6 > UBA1177 > UBA1177 > UBA1177 > UBA1177. The sequence goes on along the minus strand of CACZFE010000003.1, from coordinate 38,240 downwards.
TCTGATCTTGGTAACGACCTGCGGGTTTACTGCATTGAAAGGACATTGTGCGAACTCCTGCACAAGCCTTCAGGACTTGATAAAGAGCGGTTTATCCCGGCTTTAAGGAAATATGTGGCATCACCGCAAAAAGACTTTCTGCTGCTGATGAAATTCGGAAAGATTTTCCATGTCGAGAAAAAACTTCTCTCCTATTTGGAGGCGATCCAATGAAAACCGAAAACGCGATGCAGCTTAAAGCCAGAATCAATAACAAATCCAAGGAACTTTCCGTTCCGCCGCAGATTATGCTGCAGAATTATCTGATGGAATGTTTTCTTGAACGCCTTGAAAAATCGGAATATGCAGACCGTTTTATAATAAAAGGCGGTGTTCTGATAGCATCTTTTGTAGGAATTTCGCACCGAACTACGATGGATATCGACACGACTATCAACAATCTTCCGCTTGATGAAAATGTCATAACAAGAATAATTTCAGATGTTTGTGCAATCGAAAACGATGATGATTTTATCTTTTCTCCGGATCGGGTCGAACCGATTCGCGAGGACGACAAATACAACGGTTTCAGGGCGTTCGTGTTGGCTGATTACGAAAAAATGCACCACACTTTGACTTTGGATATCACTGCCGGAGACAGCATTTATCCGAAACCGCGCAGACATGAATTCGCGAAAATCTTTGGAAACGGCTCGATTTCGCTGCTTTCTTATCCCTTTGAAAATGTTCTTGCGGAAAAACTGGAAACGATTCTTGTCAGGAATATCACGACAACCCGCCCGCGTGATTTTTACGATGTATATGTTTTAAGTGCGGATTTAACACGGATAAATACCAAAGATTTGAAAACCGCTCTTCAACGGACTTGCGAGCACAGAGGCAGTGAAAAAATTCTTTCACAGATTCCTGATTTGATTGCAGCCATAAAAAATTCGGAAAACCTGAAAGATTTGTGGCAGAAATACACAAAGAAAATGCCGTATGCAGCCGATGTTTCGTTCGAACAAGCTGTTGAAAGCATTGAGAAACTGCTGGATTTGATCTCATAAAAAATCAATAAATATTCCGTCCATTGTGTGAGGTAGTGCTTCGACAGGCTCAGTGACCGAGGCTCTGCGACCAACCACTTCTCCGCAGCTGACATTTGTTTTTGCCTAAAATTCCATTTTGCAATATAAAACCGCAGTTTTTGTACTTTTGGAGGTGAAACATGGCAAAAAACACGATAATTTCAGAAAAACAAGTCGCAGACATGCGGGTTTTCACGGTGTCGGAAGTCGAGCTCGACAAGTCGGGACGAAGGGTCCGTCATTCGGTCATCAGGTTCTGCGGAACGGCTTCGGTGCTGGCGATAACGAAAGAGGGCAAAATCCTTCTCGAAAAACAGTACAGAACGCCGATTGACCGCTGGATCTATGAGATCCCGGCAGGAAAGATCGACAAAGGCGAAGCGCCTGAACACTGCATTGTCCGCGAACTTGAGGAAGAGACAGGATACCGCCCTGTAAAGCTCGTAAAAAGCTTCGAAGCCTACACTTCATGCGGCTGCAGCGACGAGTATATGCACTATTTCACAGCTATCGTCGAAAAGATCCCCGAAGGCGAGCGCAAACTCTTTCCCGAAATTGACGAGGATCTCGAAATACTCGAAGTAACGCAGGAGGTTGCCGAAAAAATGATGGCCGAAAAACAGATCGTCGATGCAAAGTCGATTATGCTGCTCACGGCTCTGAAAGCGGGAACGACGGGAATTTAGCATGACGGAAGTCAGGATCGCGAAGATAATTTCAAACGGCTGCGGGATCGGCTGGGCGGACGGAAAAACTTTTTTCGTTCCATACACCTGCCCCGGCGAAACGGTCGATATCAAAAGCGCGGTCAAAGAAAAAAGTTTCTTTTACGTTGAAGATTTCGACATTCTTGAAGCGTCTCCCGAGCGCAGAAAGCCGCTCTGCAAACACTATGGAACATGCGGCGGCTGCTCGCTCCAGCACATTTCCTACCCGGCGCAGCTGAGGATCAAAAAGGAGATTTTCGCGGAACTTCTGAAGCAGAACGGGATCACACTTGAAATCGAGCCCGAAATAATCACTCCCGGAGAACTCGGAATGCGGACGCGGGCAAAATTTTTCGCGCTGAAAGGGATGCCTGCGTACCGCAGAAAAAGGAGCAACGAACTTGTCGTGATCGATGAATGTCCGCTTCTCGACCCCGTTTTTTTCGACAAAATCAAAGCCGACATCGCGAAAAGGCGCGGAAATATCCAGTATGAATACTCGAAAATCACGGGCGGTTTCATGCCGAAAGCGAAAAGCATGGAAAAATCGGTCTGCGGAAAAACTGTAAAAATCAAAGAAAACTGTTTTTTTCAATCGTCCGAAGAAGGAGCCGGGATCATGGTCGAGCTTCTGATGCGCGAAGTTGAAAAACTTAACCCCGAAACTGCAGCCGATTTATTCTGCGGAGGAGGCCTCTTCTCGCTTTTCTTAGCCGAAAAAGGAATAAAAACGACAGGTTACGAAATAGTTCCGGAGTCGTGCGCAAGTTTTGCCGAAAATTTGGGCGACAAAGCGGAAATCGTGAAAATCGACGCCTACAAACTGGAAAAACTCGAAAAAACAGACCTCGTCGTTGCAGACCCGCCGCGTGAAGGACTCGGGAAAAAACTTTCGGAAATCGTCTGCGATTCAACTGAAAATGTCGTTTATATCGCCTGCGAGCCGCCTAATTTAGTACGGGATCTCAAGACATTTTTTGCAAAAAGGTTTCACGTGAAACATTTGTATATTCTCGACCTTTTTCCCGACACTCCGCACTTTGAAACAGTGTGCGTTTTGAGCCGCACTGACGATTTACCTTGACATTTCAACTTTTTCGAGTATATTCCCGCAGTTATTTTTTTGGTGGTTGAAATGCTGCTTTATCTTAGTGAAATCACCGAGTCGAAAGTTACCCGTGATGTCGAATATCACATCGCCGGAGACGAGCTCGGGGAAAGTGCCAAAATAAAAAATGTCTCGCTCAAAGTCGAGTTCTACCGCGCCGCTGAAACGATCTCTCTCAGATTTTTCGGCAATGCGGTTGTTCTGACTGCGTGCGACAGATGTCTTGCTGATCTGGAACTGGATATGGATCTGGACGAGACCTACTATCTTTTTCCCGAAAACACGCCGGATGTCGACTATTTTTATTCAGGCGACGAGATAGAGCTTGACGATTATGTCAGGGAGACACTTGTTATGAACATGCCGGGAAAAGTGCTTTGCAGCGAGGATTGCAAAGGCCTCTGCTCAAAGTGCGGCGCAGACCTCAATCTCGGAGACTGCGGCTGCGACAGATCCGGCGAATAAACTAAATTAGGAGGATTCAATGGTTCCAAAGAGAAAACACTGCTCAGCACGCTCGAAAAAAAGAAGAGGCGGACACCTTAAATCAAACCCGATGACCACTATAGCTTGCCCGAAATGCGGCGAACCGATGCTTCCGCACCGTATCTGCCCGAGCTGCGGCAACTATAAAGGCAAAGAGATAATCTCTGTTTCCGAACAATAGGTTTAAATGACATCAACTGTCATTGTTGATGCTATGGGCGGGGACAACGCTCCTGTTGTTCCCGTTTTTTCATCCTTAGAAGTCTGTAACGAAAATCCTGACATTAAAATTCTGCTTGTCGGTTCCAAAAATCTGATCCAAGACACTCTGGACGATGCGAAAATCCCTGAAAACCTTGAAATTATCGATGCCGGCGAAAGTATCGAAATGGGTGAAACTCCTTCTCTTGCTTTCCGGAATAAAGGAAATTCTTCGGTCCATGTCGCGCTCGATCTGCTTGTTCAGGGTAAGGGCGACGCGTTCTTTTCAGCGGGAAATACCGGCGCGATCGTGACAGCTGCATACTTCAAAAGCGGCGTTATCCCGAATATCACACGCCCCGCTCTGGCAACGAGTTATCCTTCTGTCGACAAGCACAAACTCATCATTCTGGATCTCGGCGCGACTCTCGACCCGAAAGCGGAAAACCTTTTTGATTTCGGCGTTCTGGGCGAGGCTTACCGCTTTTTCATGACCGGTCTTGAAGATTCGAAAATTTCGATCCTGAATGTCGGCACAGAAGAAGGCAAAGGAAGCAAAAAAATCGCTGAAGCAGCTGAAATGTTTAAGGAATCTCAGCTAAATTACAAAGGTTTCATTGAAAGCAACATCCTTTTTTCGCATCCCGAAACCGATGTCGTCGTAACGGACGCTTTCACCGGAAATGTCGCGCTGAAAACTGTCGAAGGTTTGACAGAAACTATTTCGCAGCTCATCAAGGCGAAGATCGCGCCGCCGCAGCTTGCCAAAGTGCAGACATTTGTTTTCAACAAAGTTTTCGGCGAAGTTTTCAGAATGTTCCAGTATAACCTTTACGGAACGGCGTTTCTGCTCGGTGTGAACCACTTTATCGGGATCGGTCACGGAAGAAGCGACAAAAAAGCGTTCAAAAACGCGATTTTGAGATTAAAACGCTATTCCGAGCGCAATTTCACGAAAAAAATCGCCGACAGAGTCAAGGCAGTAAAAAGCTGATCCTCAGATATTTTTTATATTTCTTCGTAATAATACGAATAATCGATACCTTTCATAAACATTTGAAGTCGTGAGTGATGCTCACGAGTTGATTGTTTTCCTCTTTAAGTTTCGATAACAATGAACGATGATCCTTATCTCACGCATCTAACAGAATGGAGTGTATAATCATTAGAACTAGTGCTATGTATCATTCCCATGGCAAAATATACTACCCATACTTGGATGGAATCGGTATCATCTTGAAGCGAAGATGACCAAAAACGATCATTGTCTCCGAATTTACTGTATTTTCCGCTATTAAAAAAATCAGAACAACCAAGACCACAGATGGTTGAAAAACTATTGTCACCATCATTATGTATATAATAGCATTCGTTAGATGATAAACACTGATCGGAGACTCCGCATTCTCCGCCAGTTTCTGTAGCCGGACAGTTTTGAATCAGGGTTCTAAGTTCACTGATTGTCGGCAGATGCCAGTCTGAATATCCGCAGTTAACCATATTATCGCAAAATTCTTTGGCCGCTTCCCAAGTCATTGATGATCTGGAATAAGACCATGTTTTATTATCTATTTCATAGCACATATCTTTGCATTTGCCGGTAGCAGAATCACAGCCGTTTTCACATGACAGATCGTGTTCCCAAAGACCGTTGTCGCAGTAATAAGAATGACCTTTAGAATAATAATCGGTACGACATTCGTATTTTCCGTCAATGCATTCTGAAGATTTGCACTTTCCTGTTGCCGGATCACATCCGTATTCGCAAGTTTCTTTAAAGTTCCAATGTGAATCATTGCAGACCCATGAAGCCCAGTCAATACATTTGTATTTGCCGTCTGTGCAGCCGGAATTGTCAGGAATTTCGTGGTCATTATCACTGCTTTCAATATCGCTGTCATTGCCGGAATCAGCGGTGTCGCTGTTGTCAAAATCATTATCATCGCCGGAGTCAGAGGTATCGTTATTTTCAAAATCGCTGTCATTATCATTCTCAGTATCGGCGGCGATATCATTATCATTTGAATCGGTTTTGCATTTTCCTGTTGCAGGATCACAGCCGTTTTCACAACGCGCATCGAATACCCACGAGCCGAAGCTGTTGCAGTAAAGGGATTCTGAATCGGCGCATTTGAATTGGCCGCTTTTACATTCCGCTGAATCGTCTGCCTCGGAGTCCTGCTCGTCAGAATCAGGCTTTTCGCCGTTGCCACTTGCTTCGCTCTTGTTTTGTGTGCTTCCGCCGCATGAAACGATCAGAAACACCGTTGCAAAAACAGCCGAAATAACAAGAATTTTTTTCATCTTTTTTTCCTCCATTTTCATCATTGAAAACACGGGAACAGTGTCCTGTCCCAACTGAAAACGGATTGTAGAAGCCCGCTACGACATATAGCGTCGTAGTAAAAGATTTTTTGAGGTTTATTTGCAGAAATTTTTGTAGATCATTTTGAACCGGTTACAATTTGTAACCACTTGACGTCATTTATCCTCAATGAGCTAATTTATTTTTAAGTTCCCCAAGGCTCTTTTCTATCTCGTCAACCTCGACAAAATGTAAGCTGACTAGAGTTTTTTCATCTTTTTCATCGCTTTCAAATGAAATTGATGAGTGATTACGCATTGCTTCGTTCATCGGATAGAGCAACCAAACTTCTTTGGCTTTATACTTTTTTGAATATGCGTACATCTGATACATGTCATTTTGCGATATTCCATAATTTTTACTCTCATCATCAACAAGGCTTTTCCACTTGGTGTCCATTATCACAGTACGCTTATCTTTTTCCAGGACAATATCCGGTATTAAGGCAAATCGTTTTGGTTCCGTGAATAAATAACATCCTTTATCCTGAGTAGATACTTCCCATCCGTCAGATGTGAAGATCTTTTTTATATGCTGTGCAACATAGCTTTCATAAACACGTTCCATCGGAAAAAGCAGAGCACTTGAATTGCTGCTGCCGGAAAAAGTGCTGAAACTTTTGTTCATCAAAAACACTTTTGACCATTGCATCAGCATTTTGTAGTCATCGGTATTTCTGTCTATGATGACTTTCGAAAAATCTTTTTCATAATTTACTGATGACTCTACCATTTCAAACGCTGACAACAACTGTCTGATTTCTTTTGAGTTTTCTGTGCTTGCGGTTAATTTGAGCAGTTTTTTAAGTGTAGCTTTGACAAGACGGTTTTCTGGTCGGTTAGGATGAAATTCATCGAACGCGACATAAAAACGCTCTTTGTGGGCAAAATTCATCTGTATATGCTGGTTTACAAGAAGTTTTCCTTTGTAGTGCGAAATATTGTCTTCCTGAGTTACATAGTCTGATTTTATTCCTCTTTTTACCAACTGACGAACTTCTTGGAGATACATATTTATGAATATCTCGTAAAGGTTCATCTTGTCTACTTTCAAGTTTGCGTCATTGAAAGCCTTGCAAGGAAAATTCTTCAAGCTCCTGAGCATTTTCAGAAATACTTTCTTTGTCTGAGAATTATCTTGGTCATCTTTCCCAAAATCGATTTTAGGAAGAATCTGCACTTGGAATCCGTTTCTCAGTTGAATCAGCCCGACATAATTTCTGATGTTTATGAAATCTCCGATATTGCGCTTATAGCCGATTCTCATAAATTCCAAAGCATCACTGTTTGCTTCGTCACTGCTAAATTCACGGATAAATTTAAGAAGCTCGTCGAATTGCACTTTATCTAACGGCTTGCAATTGCTACTGTTTTCGCGGACACTTCCGCATACTATTGAGTCAAACTCCCTTACTTCAAGAAGTTCTTTCATTTATTGTCACTTGTATCTTTGGGTTTTTCGGTTTCTGTTTGAGTATTTCCTCGTATATTTCGATATAGCTTTCTATATCATTAAGAGCCTTTTTGTTCAATTCATACCTTGTTTCTGGGAGATCTATATCGACATTCCCTTTAAAAACATCTGTGTTTTTAGTTTCTTCGATGAATTTATGACCAAGAACAAACTGAATTTTTTGATAATCTTCGTAGAAATATTCCTGCAAAAGCGGAATCAAGGATTTTTCAAAAATCTTCTGCAAGTCTTTAATATCGGATTTTTCTGTAAGCCCCATAAATAAAGCGTGTCCGATAGTGTGTTCTCTGTCATATAAGCATTCAATGCGATTGTTTATGGTTTCGAGCATTTTTTTAAGATCAATCTCTTTTCCATCTTTTGTAATTTTTTTCCCTTCAAGGAGTTCGTAATTGGGCATCATTTCAATGAACTGAAAACGACGGCGAAGTGCTGTATCCATAAGAGCGATAGAACGGTCGGCTGTATTCATTGTTCCGATAATATAAACATTATTCGGAACACTAAAGTCTTTTTGGGAGTAGGGAAGCTTCGCGTACATTTCTTCAGTTCTTCCTTCTCTTTTGGTGTCTTCAATAAGAGTGATCAATTCACCAAAAATTTTCGAGATATTTCCTCGGTTTATTTCATCAATAATGAAAACATAATTATTGTCCTTGTCTTTTCCGGCTTTCTCACAGAATTCTTTGAATATTCCAGGCTTGATTTCGTATTTGATATCGCCGGTTTGATCACTTTTCGTAACAGGTTTTATTCCCTCTATGAATTCCTCATATCCGTAAGACTGATGAAAAGTTGTGAAAGCAATTCTGCCTTGATTTTTAAGTTCTTTGTAACGCTTCATAACTTCTTCATAATTTTCTTTCCATTTTTCGAAAGATAGCTCAGGACAACAAATCGCAACCGCATAAATAGCCGTGTTATATGTTTTTCCGGTTCCAGGAGGGCCGTAAAGAATCATATTTTTGCCAAAGTTATCTTTCATATTTTCACCTCCGTCTTTTTGGTTATCTTCAGAAATATCTTTGCCGGTTACATGCTTATAAAATGGTATTAATTCGAGCATTATTTTTTCAATATTTTCGTTCGTCAATTCATTTTTGTCCTCGACAACTCTGCCAATTTGTACTTTTAGATTAGAGTCTTTCTTGATTTCTTCCTGTAGTTCTTCCCGACTTTGGGACAGTATTGTTCCATCTCCCGCACTAAAATATTCCAGATCATCAGGTTTTTTTATCTCCAGATGACGGTGAAATTTTTCAAGATCTTTTTTTGTGATAGCATTATCTTTAAGGTCCAGACAAAAACGATATCTGGGTTTTGATGTGTTCGGAGATTTTTCAACAAAAATAGAAATGCTCACAGGATCGTCCTTTTTATCTTTATATTTAAGCTGAACCCACAAATAACTTTTTATTTTCTGACCGTTAGTTGTCAACCATCGTATTTGTCCACTTTGACACAGGTGAAATTTTTCATCGCAAAGTTTCACTATTTTTTTCAATTCACCAGTTGCATCTTGTCCTGCTTTTTTCATTTTATCTCTATCAGGAACTTTATATGGCTTCCCACCATATTCCTCTAAAAATTTCAATGGTATTAAATAGTTAGCATCAGTCATTGGCATCTCCGATATAAATGTCGATTTATCAAAAAACTGACAAATTATAGCTGTGAACGGATTAAAATCGACTTTTTAATTTCTAATCCCCATCAAAATCATATCCGAGTTCTTTAAGCCGTTTTTTGCTTTTTTCCGATATTTTGGGGCAACCGCAAAAGACAGCGTTTCCGATTTGTGTTACGGAATCGGGGATAACTATGGATATCAGATCCTGACAGCAGCAAAATGCGTAATCTTCTATCTTTGTAACTGAATTCGGAATGACCACGGATGTCATGTCGCAGTTTTCCAAGGCATTTTTACCGATAGTTGTCACGGTATCAGGAATTATCGTGCTTGAACAGCCTTTGATCAAAGTGTTTGTGGCTGTTTCGATTATTGCGTTGCAGTCTCCGCGCGAATCGTATCTCGGATTGTTTTTGTCAACGGTGATCGAAGTCAGTTCGAAGCAACAGTGAAAAACATTTTCGCCGATTTCTGTCACGGAATCCGGAATGATTACTGATTTCAGCTGGGCACAATTGATAAATGCGAAATCTTCGATTTTCTCAACTGAATTCGGAATAACTACAGAAATCAGGTGGTCGCACCAACGGAATGCACCTTTACCGATTTTTCTAACTGAATTCGGAATAACCACCGAAGTCATTTCTTCGCAGTCTTCAAACGCATTTTCTCCGATTTCTGTCACAAAATCAGGTATAACCACATGGCTTCCTCCATTGTTTAAAAGTTCTTTTGCCGTTTTTTCATCCAAAATCGTCATGTCCGCCTCCATTTTCATCATTAAAAAAAACACGGGAACTGTGTTCTGTCCCACCTGAAAACGGATTGTAAAAGTCCGCTACGACATATAGCGTCGTAGTGAAAAATTTTTTGGTTTATGTGCAGAAATTTCAATAACTTTAATGAGGTTTTTGGGGATTTTTGGGGGGATCTTCGGAGTATGTTTTAGTTATCGTTGTTTAAGTCAAAAAGCTTCTTAAATTCCTTTACAAGTTTACCGGTTCTGGCGGTTATGTTGTCAATAGTCCATTTTTCTTGGGAAACAACATCTTCATTAAGTTTTAGACCGTTTTTATAACCGATATCCTTCCCGTCTTTTTGACGATTTTTTTTCTCCTCAAAGGCTTTGTTTCCCAAATTGGAGTTGTATCCCGTAATGGTTAGGTTGCCTAAGGTGTGAACATAGTCGTTTTGGATTTTTTTTGCTTTGTCATAATCTCCACCAGCAATCATGTCTACCCAATATTCGGGTATATTTGCACCTTCAGGAAAAATGTGTTCAATAGTCCATATATATTTTTTGTTTTCCCGAGACCAAAGATCGACAATATGTTCTCTGGTGTTGAAATTTTCTTCGTAGAAGCAAAGTAAAAATCTGGTAACATCTGCATTTTCGTCGTAAACAGGACCTTTGAGTTTCTCTTCAAATTCAGAGTCTATTGCACTTTTCGATATTAGAACTCTTTTGATTTCCTCATAAACCTCATTTCCTCTCTTTGACTTTAATGAAGTATTTAATTCCATGAAAATTTTGGTCAGTTTGTTCGTAGCCGGTATATCTGTCAAATTGCGTCGAACGAAGAATTTTGTAAGAAAATTAATAATTTTTATGAAAACATCATTGGTTATTTCAAGTTCTTCCTTTTTTGAAAGAATATAGAGTAATGAAATATATGATGGAGTGCCCTGAATTCGCTCCAAGTTCAACAAGGCGTTTTTGACTTTTTTATCAGTTGCATCATCATTGTTTATTAAAATCGAATAGTTTTCAGATTCTTTTTCAAGATTGTTTAGAAATGATTCCAACCCACCATCAATCATCTTTTCGTACAAATCCAAAAGTGTAGTTCTTGTTGCGATTGCACCTAAACGATACTTGCCATTCTCTTCTTTCGCAGAAGTTGGTCCCTTCAGTTCGTCTCTGAATGCATTGTAATACTGACGGAAAAAACGTTCCTGGATATTGACATCATCCGTCAAATTATCAATGATTCTCAACCATTGTTCATGGCATTCGTCGATTTTTCCAGACTTCTCTGCTTTGGCGATCATGTAATTTTTAATGAGATCCATTGCGGAAAGGGGGATTCCTCTATTGTTTAACGATTCAAAAAGCATATAGGCATCTTTGTTGTTGCCGACTTCAATGGCAACCATAACGGCAGAACAGAATTTTTTTACAAATCCAAAGTAAGTATCAATGGAATCAAGTTCAGGATCTTCTTTTTGCCGCTCGGCAACTTCTGCATCTATTCTAGAAATAAAATGACGATAAGCAGAGTAAATTTTTCGATTGCCGTAGTACTGAATTTTAGGTTTATCTTTCAGCAGATTCAACTCATTGCACAGAATGCAGAAGTAATCATCGCAATTCTGGTTCTGATTTTGCAGAGTCAAAACAGGGGTCGGAATTTTGTCTTTTTCTTTGACTAAGCGTTTTTTTAAGTCAATAAAATCAGAGATTTGTTCATCTGTCATTCTGTTTTTGAGCTGTAATAATTTCTTATATAATGCCGCTAAAAGGAGCGACATTGTTGTTAGTCTTTGTTGCCCGTCAATCACTTCCAATGTAGTAAATGATGCCATACCGGCATTATCTCTGCTGATACAGATAAAGGAACCTAAAAAATATCCGTTATCATTTGTGATTATATCATCAAAAAGGAGATCCCACTCCTTTTGTCCCCAAGTGTAAGCTCTTTGATATTTGGGGATAGTGTAAAAACGGTTTTTACTTGCCTCGTTTGAAAATATCTCAGCAATACTATGCGCTTCAGTCAAAATAATCATTTTGTTTTCCTCCTTAATTATGAGTAAACTTACCAAAAAAAATTCTAGGTTCTTCGCTCATCTTTTTCTCCCTCTAAAAAATCCCGCCATTATATTACACAAAAAACTATTTCCAATAACTTTTATTTTAAAAATTTCAGCAGCTTACTCCTCATCAAAATCATATCCGAGTTCTTCAAGTCGTTTTTTGCTTTCTTCCGATATTTTGGGGCAACCGTGAAAGGCACATTCTCCGAATTGTGTTACAGAATCGGGTATCGTTATGGATATTAGATCCTGACAGGAGCAAAATGCGTAATCTTCTATCTTTGTAACTGAATTTGGAATTACCATGGATGTAAGTCCGGCGCAGTTTTTAAAGGCACTTTGACCGATAGTTGTCACTGTATCAGGAATTATCGTGCTTGAACAGCCTTTGATTAAAGTGTTTGTGGCTGTTTCGATTATTGCGTTGCAGTCTCCGCGGGAGTCGTATCTCGGATTGTTTTTGTCAACGGTGATCGAAGTCAGTTCAAAGCAACAGTGAAAAGCATATGCGCCGATTTCTGTCACGGAATCGGGAATAACTACTGATTTCAGCTGGGCGCAACAGAGAAATGCTCTTTCGCCGATTTCTGTTACGGAGGCAGGAATAACCAGTGATTGCAATTCGATGCAACCGCAAAATGCTTGTTCTCCGATTTTCTCAACTGAGTTCGGAATAACCACCGAAGTCATTTCTTCGCAGTCTTCAAATGCATTTTCTCCGATTTCTGTCACAAAATCAGGTATAACCACATGGTTTCTTCCAATGTTTAAAAGTTCTTTTGCCATTTTTTCATCCAAAATCGTCATGTCCGCCTCCATTTTCAGCATTTTTTAAAACACGGGAACAGTGTTCTGTCCCACCTGAAAACGGATTGTAGAAGTCCGCCACGACATATAGCGTCGTAGTGAAAAAATTATTTACAGTATTTGTTGTAGATCATTTTGATGTGGTCAAGCCACTCTTTGCGAAGCGAAGGGGGAGAAACGATCTCGCATTCAGGCGAATATCTCATTACCCTGGCAATGATCTCACTGTGGTATTCGCCGATCGGAAGGGTGATTTCGAGACATTTTTTCCCGTCGACAACAGTTTCTTTCGTGACCTGGTCTTTGTGCCATTTCTGCTTCAGGAAGAAATAGGATGCCGGTTCAAAAATGCGGATAGTCGCCGTTTCCGATTTTTCCGACGGGTATATTCCGAAGGTGCTTCCGACGAATTTGTCGATCTCTGATTTTGTGTAGATTTCGGAAAAAGGTTCTTCAGTGATGCGGCTTTCTACAAAGCGGGAAACAAGAAACTCGCGAAGTCCGTGCCGCTTGTGGCAGTAAGCCAAAAGATACCATTTCCCCGAATAATTTATGAGCTTTATAGGTTCTATCGCTCTGGAAGTTATGTCGCCTTTTGAGTCAAGATACTTTATTTCAAGGCGCACTTTCATCAGCATAGATTCCAGAATATTTCTGAAATTGCTCACTTCCATGGTGTCCAGATCGGAAGAATCGTAAGAAATTTTATCAAGCAGCTCCTCAAATTCCGCAGGAATGTAACTTGAAATTTTTGAAAGAATTTCCTTAGAAATAACAGGCACATAAGGGATTCCGTTCAGATTCATCGAATCACTAAGTTGCTTCACGAAAATATAGTAGAAAACAGCGTCGTCGAATGAATCGAAAAGCATCCCGAAAGGCGATTCGTAAACATATCCGCCAAGCTCGCGGCTGTATTTTATCGGCGCGGAAAGATAGTCCCGCATATATCCGATGTCCCGAAGGACCGTGTCGATGTGGACTTCAAAACGTTCCGCAACTTCCTGCCGCGTAACAAAACCGCGCGTCTTGATCCTGTGATTCATGTAAGCAATTCTTTCTAAATTCGCCATTTTACTCTCCAAAAAAAACAATAATATAATCTAATGAATTTAGAAAAACCTTGCAAGAAAACAGGCCGCAAGCTGTTTTTTCGTGATTTTCAATATTTGATCCTGAAATAATCGAGCAGTGCTTTGTAGTCATCCTGCGCCGAAAGGCAGGTGTCGCGCAGGAATGCGTTGTGTTTTCCCCAGTTCTGGATCCCGCGGTAATAATAAAGACGCAGATTTTCTGTGATTATGAACGGGACTATTCCCGATTTCAGGCACTGCCAGAACATGAGAAGTCTGCCTACTCTGCCGTTTCCGTCCTGGAACGGATGGATCCGCTCGAACTGCACATGAAAATCGAGAATATCGTCAAATTTCACCTCTTTCAGCGCGTTGTAAGCGGCAAGAAGCGTTTTCACACGGCTGTGGACATCCTCAGGCAATGTTGTTTCCTCGAATCCGATTTCGTTCGGAAAATGTTTGTATGCGCCGACCGCAAACCATGATTTGCGGCTATCCGAAGTCGATTCCTTCAAAATCGAGTGAAGCTGCTTTATGTGAGATTCTGTGATTTTTTCTTGAGCGTGGTCGATAACAAAGTCTATACACCTGAAATGATTGACGGTTTCAATAATATCATCGACATTTGTGTTTTTTGACGCGAAACCGAGCTTGTTGGTCTCAAATATAAACCGCGTCTGATCTTTCGTGAGTCTGCTCCCTTCGATGTGGTTCGAGCTGTATGTCAGTTCGACCTGCGTCCTGTGGTAAATTCCCCCTTTGAGTTTGGATTCTTTCTGCTCACGTAGTGTGGTCAAAAGCGGAGTCATTTTTGTTTTCATGCGCTTTGGCAGGACCGCATCTGAGGGAATATTCCACGTTTTTCCGACAAGAAAAGCACCTTCCATCTTTCCGGTCGCGCAGTAGTTGCGGACTGTCCTTTCGCTTAAACCGGACTTTTCGGCGAACTGAGCCACAGACAAATATTCCATAAACACCTCTTAAAACCAAACAATCTATCGGCAAGAATTTTACAAAATTTACCTTAAAAACGCAATTTTTTGCCGATAACGGCAAGAAAAAAACAGACATTGCACCCTTTAACTTGCCTTTTTCTTGATTTTCCTTAAAATTACTTGTTTTTTTGATGCGGAGGCCGCAAAATGAAAAAACTATTTCTGCTTTTTGCACTGTTTTTGATTTTTTCACTTCCAGCGTGCAAACTCTTTGATGATTGGGACTGGAAAACAGATTGCGAACTTAAACAATGTGAGACTGTAAGTCATTCTACCGGAGTTTGCAATCCGGGTTTCTTTAATGCTTACTGCAAATGCGAGGAAAATTATTTCTGGAACTGGGACACAAGGGATGCATGCGTAAATCCGTGCGACAGCAAATCGTGCAAAATAGCTCATTCAACAGGCGAGTGCACTTCGCTGAGCTACGATGAATACGAATGCGGATGTGAAAAAGGCTATTTTTGGAATGAGACAGAGCTGAAGTGTGTTTCCCCGTGTGATCCGAACCCATGCGGAGATACCAATTTGAAAGAGTGTATTTCTGAATCAAAAGAACAATTCCTCTGCATTTGCGAAAACGGATACAGTTTTGACGGCGAAAAATGTGCCGAACTTCCTGAATGCAGCCCTGAAAGCGCCACTCCATGCAAAGATTCTGCCACTTGGCTTGTGTGGTCGTCAAAAATGTCAGACAACTGGCAACAAAAAAAGTGTTGGGAATTGTCAGAAGGAGGATCGTCCGACTGGGAATCTCCTTATATTGATCAATTGAGGACTTTGATCCAGAACTGTCCTAACACTCAGCCTGGCGGAGATTGTGAATTTATCTGTGAGTATTTTGACTGTCACCTTGAAAACTGTGAATCATGCGAAGAAAACGAGACAGTCGAATACAGCAAATTCGGCGACAAAGAAGAATTATGGTCAAACTCATTTGTACGTACTGATGATGCTTTATGTGTTTTGGCGGTAAATTTCAGCAATGGCGGGATAGACAGTGTCTGCGGAAGTGAACATGCCGATGATATCAAAAGTCTCCGCTGCACAAGATGTCTTGACGGATATTTCTGGTTTGAGGGAAAATGTGTCTACGATCCGTGTAATTCCGAACCGTGCAGGGATATTCCTGACGCATATGATAATGATTGTTACCCTGAAAGCGAGACAAAATATCGTTGCGACTGTAAAGACGATTTGCTCTGGAACGGCAAAGAGTGTGTTCCGGATTAAGCATCTGAACCTGCTTTTTCGTGATTCCGGCGAGTTTAATACTCACTGCTCAGGAGAAAATCTGAAATGTGCATTGTGCGGATTCCTTCGCTGTTTCCGTCGGCGAAATCGTCCATTCTTACTACATATTTCGGATAGTTGTCTTTGATTTTATGAAGGTTTTCGTATTCCCGGGTTTCGGTTTTGGCGGTGTTTATTTCGCGGCAGACCTGAATGTAAAGTTTCTCGTTCTGTCTGATGGCGACGAAATCAATTTCAAAAGAATCCATTTTTCCGACATAAACGGAATAGCCGCGAGACAAAAGCTCGATATAAATGATGTTTTCCATCATAGCAGAAACCGTGTCAGAATTGTACCCGAGCACGGAATAACGCAGCGAAGTGTCGGCTAAATAGAATTTTTCCTGCGTTTTAAGAAACTCTTTTCCTTTTATGTCATAGCGCTGGCATCGGTGCAGAATATAGGCTTTTTCAAGCTTTTCCAGATAGCTGTAAACGGTTTCGGGATCCATGGTTCGGTTCTGTTTTTTCATATATTTTGAAAGCGTCATCCCAGAAAAGATCCGTCCCGCGTTGTCAAAAGCGTATTTAACAACCCTTTCAAGCTGGTCGACTTTGCGGATTTCGTTTCTTTTCACAATGTCGGTGAAAATAGTGGAATTGTAAATATCGCGGACAATCGTGTAAGCCTCATCCTCCGAATAATTGCGCAGATGTATCGCCGGAAAGCCGCCGAAACGCATGAAACGGGCGAATTCCTCTTTCAAAGTCCCTTTTTCGGTGTATGCTTCCCTAAAATCGAGATATTCAGAAAAAGTAAGTGGAAAAATGCGGAAAGAGATGTATCTTCCCGTCAGATAAGTCGAGATTTCGTCAGACATCATCCTCGAATTCGAGCCAGTGACATAAATATCGGTGTCAAAACCGCTCATCAGAGAGTTTACAGTCTTTTCCCACGATTCAACTTCCTGAATTTCATCAAGAAAAATGTACGTTTTTCTGTTTTTGCAGAGGTGAGCCTTGATTTCGTTGAAGAGTTCAATGTTTGTCATGTTCTCGTATTCAAGCGAATCAAGCCTGTAAAAAAGAATCTGCTCAGCTTTGATCCCGCGCTCAGTCAAAGCCTCGCGAAGCATCTGCATGATTGTCGATTTGCCGCAACGTCTGATGCCGGTAAAAATCTTCACGAACGGCGTGTCCACAAAAGGAAGTATTTTTTCCATATATTTTTTTCTGTAGATCATGCTCCACCTCCATTGCAATTTTTATAAAAAAAGATTTTTTGTCAATTTTATCGGGTTATAACCTGACAAACTTACGATTTTTTGCGAGTTTATCGGATTATAATCAGACAAACTTTATTTCTTGGCTGTTTTTACGTGATTTTAAAACTACATCAGCAGTTTCATGAGGAAAGGCAGTGCTGCGAAAGTTCCTATCGCGCTGCCGATTGATGAAAAGAGCGAAACAAGAAGGGCGCGGGATATCTTGTTTTTCCACCACCCTTTGAGTTTTGTGGTATCCTGAGAAAGGTTCTGCAGGTCGAGGACTTTAGGTCTGACGAGGTAAAGCTGTACCAGACCGGTAACTATCCCGGCACCGATCGTCGGATTGAGACTCGTTATCGGAGCTGCGACAAAGCCTGCCAGAATCGTGAGCGGGTGTCCTAAAGCAAGGGTGCAGCCGAGTGCCGAAAGGGTGCCGTTTATCAAAACCCACCAGATCGCGGCTTCAAGCGTGTCGGGTGCGTTTCCCTTGAAAAATCCGTAGATAAACATTCCGATGATCGCAAGCGGGATGAGCCAGGGAATGAGTTTCGTGACTTTCGAGCCTTTGGGAACGAAATTTATGTCCTCAAGGTTGTCTTCTTCCGGTTTTTCTTCCTGAAGTCTGCGCAGAATGCCGGGAACATGCGCCGCGCCTACGACCGCGACAGTTTTTTCGCCTAAATTCTGTGCTATATTCGCAGCTAAATAACGGTCTCTTTCGTCAAGGATCGTCCGTTTGAGCGACGGGAATTCGTCCTGCATCTCGCCGATGAGCTGCATCAGCATATCGCCTTTCTTGAGGTCTTCGATCGCTTTCTCGTCAACATCCTTGTCGTCACCGAAAAGCATTCCGGTGATAAATTTCGCCTTCTCCGCAAATGTCATCGAGTTGAGAGTTCTTTTAAGCGTAACCGAGATATCGCGGTCTGCGTTGACAAGTTTCAGCTCCTTTTCTTCCGCCAGCTCTATCGCTTTTTTGAATTCCGATCCCGGCGCCGAGCCTGTTTTTTCGGCAATTTTCTTCTGGTAGCTCGACATCATGAGCTGGACTGTGAAGAAGAGGACTTTTTTCTTCCTGAAAATGTCGAAAATATCGGTCTCTTCGAACTTTTTGCGGTTTTTCAGGGCATCCATCCTGTTTTTGTCGAGTTCCACCGCGACCGTGTCTGGTTCGAATTCGGTTATACACTCTTCGACAAAATTGACTGAATCGCCTGAAACGTGCGCCGTGCCGATGAGATAGAGCACTTTGCCGTCGTTAAAAGTTATTTTGTTAAGGTTGGTTTTCGGATTTTCGATTGAAGAGACAACTGACATTTTATCCTCTCAAATGACAAAAAACACCGCTTTATAGCATATTTTTCCTAAAAGTCACTTCCTCTGCGAGATGTCTTCGCTCGTGAGCGTCTCGAGATAGAAGTCCTTGAGCTCCATTCCCGCTTCAAGTTCCATTTTGTGCAGCAGTTCCGCCGGAGCCAGTTCCAGTTCCGGAGCGTCAAGCGGATAAAATCTGACAGTACCTCCGATGCAGACGCCGACAGCATTTTTGTCAGGAGCAAAAAGCAGGCACCCTGGATCCTTTTCAGTGGAAATTGCAAGTAGAAGCTTGTGCTCCTTTACATTCCAGATCCTGACACCGTTATGCAGAGCAAGAGTTGCCGCAAAAGTTCCATCGGAAGAGACTGCCATGCTATGTTTCAGATCGAATCTGCCGCTGAAATCCATAATTGAGTTATCCAAAGTGTCGATATGGCTGAGTATTCCTTTGCTGAAACCTGCCAGAATGGTCGAATCCGGCATAAACTCAAGGCCGACGGCCTCCCTTCCCTCGATCCTGACCTCGCCTGAAAGCGAAAAACCGGGGACGGAAAGAAGAGTTACCGCTCCTCCGCATATCGTGGCAAATTTCAAGCCGTCACGAGAGAAAGCAGCTCCAGATCTGGAACTGTGAAGGCACTGGAATGTTTTGATATCGGAAGTTTCCAGGGAAATAAGGCGGGCTTCCTCTCCGCAGACAAGCGCGATGTATTTTTTATCCGGAGAAATGCGCACCGAATCTATCGCGCAACCGACTTCAAAATCCTTAACCCCTCCGTTCTCCCTGTCATAAATTATTGCCCGGCCGCTTTCTTCCGCCACGGCGACATAACGGCCGCCATCAGAAATATCGGCATCCGAAATCCTGAAATCCTCTTCGTGCTCGAACAAAATCTCTCCATTTTTTGATACAATCGAAATTTTGTTCCCGCCGACCACAAAAATTGCATCGAAACCATTTATAAATGCGGCTTTCACGATATCATAAGAAGTTATATCGAAAGATTTTATTCCTTTTTTGCCGTGTCTTTTCCAAATACGAAGAAGCCCTTTCTCTCCGGCCGAAACAATGCGGTCAGTTCCTGCAAAGAAAACAGTGCGGATTGCTGAATCATGCCCGTCTATAACAAAAAGCGGAGCAAACGCCGCTGCATCCCAGACAACGATCTTCATCTCTTTTGATGCGGTCACGAAGTAATTTCCGTCTTTCTGGAAATTTATATTCGAAATCGCCGAACTTCTGAACGAAAGGATATTCAGCAACTCTTTTGTCTCTTTTGAGAAAACCGCTATTTTCCCGCTTTCGGTTCCTGCAAGAATTATTTTTCCGTCAGGAGAAACAGAGAGCGAGACGATTTTATCGTTTTCTTTCTGATACCACTTTTCAGCGATACCGTCAAAATCAGACCTGTTGCCGTCAAACGTCCTTCCCAAAGAGGTTTCAGCTGTTTTAGCCTGAATATTGACGATAAAATCTTCATCGCCGGCAGTTGAAACAAAAAGAGTTTTATCGTCGTCCGAAAAATCTATCCCCATAACAGAGCTTTCCAAATCGAATTTATATATTTCCGAGAGTTCAGGGAAACTGTAAATGACAACGCTGCCGTTCTCGCATCCTGCAGCCACAGTGTTCTCATCATGAGAAAGCACAGCGGCAGTGATTCTGCACCCTGTCCGGACATCGCGCTCGAAGACAGCTCCGCGGTGGAAATTTCTTATGTAGAACTTTGAAGCCGCCTTTGAAAGAATCTCTTCCGAATCGCCTGAGGATGCTGCAAAGTCGGCGCTGTACTCAGGACTCTTTTTGTTTAAAGGGTTGTAATACATCGCGGCAGCCGCATAGATCCTGGATGCTATATAACTTTTCTCACTGTCAAGCCTGTCTGATTTTTCGCTGAAAGCCTGGGCAGTCCGGTAGTTTGCCGTCACTTTTCCGTGCTCTGCTTCATGTTTTGCGATAGTTGCCCTGTTGAGAGCCAGCGTAATCTGGAAAGCGGCGAACAAAACTATCGAAAATACAATCAGAGAGGAGATAAAAGCCGCTTTGTGCCTTGATGCCGCGAATTTAATGCTCTCGAAAAGCGAATAGTGGTAAACCCCGACTTTCCTTCCGGACATGTATGCCGACAGATCATCGATAAAATCAGAGACTGAGCCGTAGCGCTCGTTTTTATCCTTCGAAAGTGCTTTTTCAGCGATCGCGGCAAGTTCCGGCGGAACATCACTGTCCACTTTCGCAGCATTCTCCACCTTTTCTGTCAGCACTTTTTTTATTATTTCATCGACTGTTCTGCCTGAAAATGGCGTTCTGCCGGTCAGGATCTGGTAAAGCATCGCCCCGAGCGAATAGATGTCTGAGATCTCGTCTATTTCGCCGATCTTGCCCTCAGCCTGCTCCGGCGGCATATATGAAGGAGTTCCTATTGCCTGGCCGATAACCGTTTTGCCGACCTCTTCACTTCCGTGACGCACAAAAATCGTCTCTTCGGAATCTTTGATCTTAGCAAGGCCCCAGTCAAGTACAACCGTTTCTCCGAATTCACCTATCATAACGTTGGAAGGCTTGAGATCGCGGTTTATGACCCCTTTGCTGTGGGCATATGCAACAGCGTTGCATACGTGGTAGAAATGGGGAAGCAGGGCAAGCCTGTCGAACACACTGTGGCATTTTTTTATCGCGCTGAGCAAGGTCTTTCCTTTGACAAGGCGCATCGTGTAGTAAAAAGAACCGTCGGCATGACAGCCTATCTCGTAAACCGGAACGATTGCCGGATGCTCCAGTCCGCCTGTAACTCTTGCCTCACGCAGAAAGCGGTTCCTTATCGCAGTTTCCTGCGGATCATCAGATTTTGCCGAAGTTTTGTTGAGGTCTGAAAGAAGTTCCTTCATTGCGATTTTTCTGCCGACATGCCTGTCGAAAACGACAAGTATCCTGCCCGAACCGCCGCGTGCAAGCTCTTCGACGGTTTCATACCGTCCCGGCATCTCATCTGTCACTGTTTTCAGATTTTCTTTGGCAATTTCACCGCTTTCCACCAGGAATTCAACTGTTTTGCTGCTCATTTTTTACTTTGTCCGCTTTTTTTATGTGGATAGAATTTTTCAAAAATCTCTGCTGCTTCAAGCACATCCGCAAAAGGAAATTCATCAAGAAAACGCGCCGTCAGTCCAGGTTTCAGAAACTGCTCCGCCGCTGTGACAAGCTCCAGGGTGAGATAAGAATATTCATCATTTTTTTTCTTCCACTTTTCTTCAAAGAAACCGGTTACCACATTTCTGACGTCCTCTTCTTCAGGCCCGTTTCCGCCGGCATCTTTTACAAGTTTCCCTATTCTGCCTATAAGTTCAGGATCAAAAAGAGGGATTCTGCTTTTTGAATACTGCCAGAGTCTGATAAAGACGGAAAGAGCATATTTAGCCTCCGCCTCGGTTATATATTCCAGATTAAACTGCCTTGCACGGCAGAAAAAGTTTGTGCCGGCCTTAACGCCGCCTGCATTGGCCGCGAGATGACGGATCAGGACTTCCATCTTGTACTTGTCTTCAAATTTTGTCGGATAAACAAGGATCATGCGGTCCCGGCCTGCAGGATCCCGTTCTATATTTTTTATCATCCCTTCCACCAGCACTTCCCCGAAATTGATCGAAACAGGCTCGGATACAAGATCCCTTCCTGCGATATTGCCGGCAAGAGAATGCATGTCAAAACCGGAATCTCTGCCGTTTATTTTCAGACGCGCTTTGAGCAGATCTTCCAGCGTCTCTTCGCCAAAAACTCCGAAAGGAATATTCCCTTCTTCCTTCATGCGCCTGATGAAATCCTTATCGAATTGATCAGGATCACCCGTGAACTTTTCCGGCATTGTCTGCGCTGCCTTAAGGTATGCATCACGGATTTTGTATGAAGGCAGGCCCGACGGATAGGCGAAAAGTTCCTCGTCCCCAGTATCTTCGGCATCATTAGGCAAAACAATTTTCAGAATTTTTTTGAAGTATATTTTTATCGGATCCTTAAAAAATGCCGCCAGATCATTGAGCTCGACGATCTCGTTTACTGTGTTCCCGCAAGAAAGCTCTTTTGGTTCCGAAACCTGCGTCACACAAGGGTTTTGCGCATTTTGTTCCACGTGAAACATTGAAATTGCCTGCGCGGTTTTGAAATCCCTCATCGAGAAAGTCCTGAACGTGCTCCCCTCTTTAAAATATTCCTCCGAATAGGGATGGACAGGATATTTTGTCTCAAGATCCTCTGCTTTCACGCCGGTTTTTTTCCCGATATACTTTTCCAGGATCTGCACCGGAAGAGCGGCACAGCGGTGTTTTTTGGAATCTTCGGAAAAATCCTTTGCTTCGTAGCTTACGATCAGCTTTTCACGCGCCGAAACAAGCGCCTCTGCAAAGAGATACTTGTCGTTGTCCCTGACGGAACGCGGCTGCGGAGCCCCTTTTTCTTTCATCCGCTCTTTCTGTGTCAGGTCGAACGCATAGCGGTTTTCGTTCCTCGGAAACTCACCGTCCCCCATTCCGACCATGTAAATCACTTTGAACGGCAGGGCGCGCAAAGGCTTGAGTGAGCAGAAATTTACATTTGCCGACAAAAAACCTCTCCCCGGATGATCTCGGCCAAGTTCATCCTCAAGATATTGCAGAAGCGCGTCAAAAGAGAGTGTCTCCGCGTATCTTCCGGCAGTTTCGGCAAAATCGTCGATCACGTTTCTGATGCGGCGCATTTCTTCACATCTGTTTTTGTCGTTTCTGTCACATACAAAGAAGAAATCAAGCATTTCTTCAAGCTGATTCTTGAAATCGGAAGTTGTTTTCAGGGCAGTCAGCTCTTTTGAGCAACGGGAAAGTCTTTTTACAAAGGTGATAAAAACTGAAATATTGTCCGAATCCTCTTTTGAAAGATATTCCATCGGCAGAATACCTTCAAAGCACTCCGCATCTTCCGAAGACGGCATAAAAGAACTCATCATTATCCTTGAAAGACCGAAATCCCAGGTATTCTGGGCGGATCCGCCTCTTGAAGCAGCATCAAGTCCCCATCTCACGCCGCTTTTGCCGACAAGTTTTTCGATTTCTCCGACAGTTTTCTCGTCGATATTGAATTTTCCGCAGACAAAAGGATACCTGAAAACCGAGAAAACTTTCGATTTTTCAAAATCGGATCTTACAAGTCTCAATATATCCAGAAAAGCCGCAGCGATACTGCTTTCACTTGAAAAAGCCCTGTCGGAAATCACCCACGGAATAAAAGTTTTATCCTTGTCCAGAGGATCTGTTCCGCCGAAAACAGCCGTGATATAAGGAACATAGTCATTTATTTTCGGCGCCATCACTGCAATATCTTCCGGTTTAAGCGTTTTATCTTTGTTGAAAAACTCAAGAAGAGTGTCCTTCACGACCTCTATCTCGCGCATTTTGTCGCGGCAGGAGATGATCCTGACAGAATCGTCGTTTTGTACTTGTTCTGGAGTTTCCGAATCTTCCAAAATATCGCGCTGAATCGACGAAAGAAGCGTTTTTCCGTCAGGAATTTCAAAAAGATCGGTTTCGTCAGGAAGGTTTTCGGCCGCAAAATCGGCGAAATCAAGGGAAGCAGCACAAAATCTCCTGAAAAAAGTATCAATATAACCGGCGGAAAAGCCCTGATCTTCCGGCACATCCTCGAATTCTCCCTTTTTCTTTGAGGCTGAATCAAGATATTCACTGCTCGGAGTCATTGCGAAAAGATGAACAGGAAACAGGCGGGAAAGGTTGAGAAACATATTGAGCTGGTACCTGTTCATTATCGAAATGCCGAATAAAATCAATTCCTTAGGATAGCCAGCATTTTCCGGTGCATCTTTGCATTTTTCGTTAAAAAGCTGCGCGAAGCCCGAAGTCCCGATATTTTTCGTCTCTGCAAGCTTACGGAATATGCTGAACTGCCACAATTCATCCGGATCATCCGTCAGCGGTCTGCCTTCCTGCCACGAAGCCATCATGTTGGGACGGTAGACAAAATACTGCTCGAAAAGATCTGCAAGAGTGCGGGAAAGCCTGAAAGCACGCGAATCGTTATTCCTGATATACGAAGCGGCAGTTCCTTCTTTTTCACTTCTAAAAAGCGTATAGAGCGCCCATTCGGCGTTTCTTTTGTTGTAGACAGCACCTG
This sequence comes from uncultured Spirochaetales bacterium, assembly GCA_902780365.1. Lineage (GTDB taxonomy): Bacteria > UBP6 > UBA1177 > UBA1177 > UBA1177 > UBA1177. Next base: position 13,533 of record CACZFE010000003.1, on the reverse strand, counting down.
ATTTTATGCCGAAATATTTTTCGGCGAAATTTCTTAAAAATCCGTCAGGCGACACAAAATCGAAATTTGCAAAAACCCCTTCATGACGGGCTGCATTTATTGTCAGCCAGCGAGCCATTCCGTCACTCTGGACAACGATGCTTTTCTTCTTCAGAGGATCGCTTTTCGCAAGCCTTTCGATTATCGGATAAACCTTTGGAAGAAATTTCTCCAGTTTGTTGCTTTTGTAGAGTTTAAAAGCGAAATTTTCAGGCATGAAACGCCTCAGACAGAAAGATTTTCAAAAACGGAAAATATTTCCCGCATCTGTTTTTTTGCTTTGGAAAGTTCCTGCGTCACCTGTTCCCTGATATCGCCCTGCCCCCGGTCGGAAACAAGACGGATCGAGAAGAAATGTTTCTTGAATTCAAGCGATATATTGCGAAACCGCAAAGTCTCCATCGTGTAGAGAAGCGGCATTTCAAGAAGGTCTGCCCAATCGTATTCTCCGCCGGTGTAAAGCCTGTCGTCGCCTGTCACTGCTGCAGTCGGAAGGTCGGTAAAGCTCTGCGACGAAGCGATTATCCCGCCGTTGAAATCGCAGAAAGTCGTGCATTCGTAAATGTTTCCGACGATACCTTTCGCAACTGAAGCCGCAGTACCGCACTCGCAAACCGTCTTTATTTCAGGATATTCGGCGAGAACTCTGCCCAGAGTGAGAACTCCGGCACTTCCCATTCCCGAGCAAAGGAGCATCAGATTGTCGTGGATTTTCACAACTGACCCCGTTGAAACCTTGTTCGGAAAAGGGTTTTCATGTTTAAGCGGAAAAACGATGAGATTCAATTCAATTCTCCATATTTTTTAAAAGCGCGGCCCTTTTCGCACGATACAGCTCGCGGACTTCGAGCAGAAAGGAACGCGCAGGTTCGTAAAGATAATCCCGATAACTCCAAGGAAGCTCTTTTACAACATTTTTTTTGCCGAACATAAGCGTCACTTCAGCGAAAACACCGCTTCCCAGATAAATTCTATGGCTGTAGTTTTTTCCCGTTGCCAAAATGAAATTCTCAAGCGTGACAAGGCCCGGATCAAGGTTTACGAGCCTGTTTCCGCCTACGGAATGCTCTTTTTCAAACTGTACGCAGAAAAGTTTCACATCCTTGAGAGAATCTCTCGCTACAGGTTTTTTGAAGCTGAAAACAATCTTTTTTATGTCGCTGCCCATTTCGGGATCGTAGTAAGGCGAAATCGAAGAAAAATCGTAAACCTTGGAAACAGCGTCGGTTTCGCCGTATTTTTTTTCGAGGATTTTTCTTGTTTCCTCAAGAAGCGCGGTGTCTCTGAACATCACCGAAATCGTGAGATTGGCTTTTACAGGCTCAATAAGTTCGCTCATTTTCCTCAACCGAAACTCAAAAACGCGCCACTATATCATTTTTTGTGCGAAATTCGACATTTTTTTGCCCGAAAGTAAAGCCGAAAAATAAAAAAAACCCCGCCGAAGCGGGGTTACACAACAACAATTAGGATGGGAATTATTCTTCGTCTTTGCCGGAAGGAATGTCGTCGGTCTCACTGAAACCTTCTTCGTCGCCTTCCATGCCGTTCGAGATGTTGCTGAAGTCAAACGCGCCTTCCATATCCATGTCGGCTGCAAGTCTTCTGCTTGTCCTGAACGAGCTTCTTGCAACTCTTGTCGTTACATCGTCGTCGTCGGATGCAGTTTCGACATTTTCCATTCCGGGAATTTTGGTTGGTGAGGACTTTCGTCGTCTCCTGGAAGCTGGCCGCGGAGAAGAAGCTTTCGGTGTTGAGAGCAGCTTTGGTGATACCGAGAAGAACAACGTCCCATGTCGCCGGTTTGAGACCTTTCTCTTCGGCAATACGGTTTATTTTCTCGAGTTTTTCCTTCTCGACAAGCTCGTCCTTCATAAGCATCGTGTCGCCCGGATCAATGATTTTTCTCTTCTTGAGCATCTGTTTTACGATGATCTCGATGTGCTTGTCGTTGATCGGAACGCCCTGAAGTTTGTAAACTCTCTGGACTTCCTGAACAAGGAATTTTGCAACAGCAACTTCACCGCTGATACGGAGGATGTCGTGCGGATCGATGGTTCCTTCGATAAGAGCTTCGCCTGCTTCGACCGTATCGCCGTCGTGGACGTTGATGTGTTTTTCCTTCGGGATCTGGACAGGTTCCATCGCCTCACCGCCTTCTATCGGGGTTACGGTAATCACACGTTTGCTGCTCTTCGCACTCTTTCCTTCGCTGGTAATCGAAACGATACCGGAAATTTCTGCGACTTTCGCCGGATTTTTGGTTTTTCTCGCTTCGAAAAGGTCACTGATTCGCGGAAGACCGCCGGTGATATCCTTCGTCTTTCTGGCTGCTCTCGGAACCTTTGCAAGAACGTCGCCGGGTTTTACGATGTCACCGTTTTTGACTTCGATGTAAGCGTTGACCGGAAGATGGTAGACAGCTTCGCCTCTTTCGAGTTTTTTCGCGGTCTTTCTTCCTTTCTTGCCTTCTTCCGTGATAAGGAGCTGAGGAGACATCTTCGCGTCACGAGAAGGAATTACGACTGTTTTGGTAAGACCGGAGTTAAGATCCTGTTCTTCCCTCATCGTGATACCGTTTTCAAGGTCTTCGTAAGCAATCGCACCGTCTGTCTCGGCGATGATCGGGTCGTTGTAGGGATCCCAGTCGGCAAGAACAGTTCCTTCTTTGACTTCCGAACCGTCAGCGACTTTGAGGTTGGTTCCGTATGTTACCGGATATTTTTCTCTGTCACGGCCTTTTTCGTCCTGAATGACGATTTTACCGTTTCTGTTCATTACGACATAGGTTCCGTCGTCCTTTTTGAGGAGTTTGATGTCTCTGTAGACGACTTTGCCGGCTCTCTTTGCCTCGTGGCTTGACTTTTCGCCTCGTCCTGAAGCAACACCGCCGACGTGGAAAGTTCTCATCGTAAGCTGAGTTCCAGGTTCACCGATCGACTGTGCAGCGATGAATCCGACAGCTTCGCCGACATTGACCAAGTGGCCGCGCGCCAAGTCTCTGCCGTAGCATTTCGCGCAGACACCGAAAGGACTTCTGCAGGTAAGGACCGATCTGATCCTGACACTGTCGATACCAAGATCAACGATTTTGTCAGCCGCAGCTTCGTCTATCATCGTGTTGGCCTCGAGAATGATTTCGCCGGTATCCGGATCTTCGATATCGTCGAGAGTGACTCTTCCGAGGATCCTCTCCTTAAGCGGAGCGATGATCTCGCCAGACTCGTTGAGCATCGGTTCTACATCGATACCGCTGTTCGTACCGCAGTCTTCTTCAACTACGACGACATCCTGAGCGACATCGACAAGTCTTCTGGTGAGGTAACCGGAGTTCGCGGTTTTAAGAGCCGTGTCGGCCGAACCTTTTCTTGCACCGTGAGTCGATGTGAAGTAGTCCAGAGAGTCAAGACCTTCCTTGAAGTTTGCAAGAATCGGCGTTTCGATGATGTCGCCGTTCGGTTTTGACATAAGACCACGCATACCGCCGAGCTGTTTGATCTGGTCTTTCGAACCTCTGGCCTTTGAATCGGCCATAACGTATATCGAGTTTTCTGAAGGCATGATGATGTCACCCCAAAGCTCATGTTTGATCTTCGTTTCCTTGAGACCGTCCATCATCTTGTTGGTAACTTTTTCGTTCGCAGCAGTCCACAAGTCGACGATTTTGTTGTATCTTTCCGACTTCGTGATGTTACCGTTCAAATACTGGTTTTCAACTGCGCGTACCGATTTTTCGGTTTCGGCGATAATAGTTGCTTTTTCGTCCGGAATTTTGATATCGTCTATCGAAATAGAGTAAGCCGCTTTCGTTGAATACTGGTAACCGAGGTTTTTGATTTTATCGGCAAAAACAACTGTCGCCTTTCCGCCGGCAACTCTGAAACTCTTGTCAAGAATCGATGTCCAGTCACCTTTCTTGAGCTGTCTGTTGATCGTATCGAAACCAAGTTCTTTAGGTGTTACAGCCCAGATAAGAAGTCTGCCGGCTGTCGTGACTTTGAGTTCGCCGTCAACTCTGACCTTGATTATGGACTGCCAGTCAATAATACCGGAATCACGCGCCATCAGGGCTTCGGTATCGGAATAGAAAACCTTGCCCTCGCCTTTTGAATAAGGTTTCGCGGTGGTCAGGTAGTAAAGACCGAGAACCATATCCTGTGCCGGAGAAATTACCGGAGAACCCGATGCCGGAGAAAGAATGTTGTTCGTCGACATCATAAGGACGCGGCTTTCAAGCTGTGCTTCGATGCTGAGAGGAAGATGGACCGCCATCTGGTCACCGTCGAAGTCAGCGTTGAACGCTACGCAAACAAGCGGATGGAGCCTGATAGCCTTCGAATCGATAAGAACCGGCTCGAATGCCTGGATACCGAGTCTGTGAAGAGTCGGTGCACGGTTGAGAAGGACCGGATGCTCTTTTACGACTTCCTCAAGGATCTCCCATACAACGTCTTCGCCCGCTTCGACCATGTTTTTAGCAGCCTTGACGGTGCTGACAAGGTTTCTTTCGGAAAGTTTGTTGTAGATAAACGGCTTGAAAAGTTCAAGAGCCATGACCTTCGGAAGACCGCACTCGTGCAGTTTGAGCTCGGGACCGACAGTAATAACCGAACGGCCTGAGTAGTCGACACGTTTTCCGAGAAGGTTCTGACGGAAACGGCCGCCCTTACCTTTGAGCATTTCGCTGAGTGATTTCAACGCTCTGCCGTTTGCACCCTGAACCGGTCTGTGAACTTTCGTGTTGTCGAAAAGCGCGTCGACCGCTTCCTGGAGCATTCTTGTCTCGTTTTTGATGATGACATCAGGAGCGCCGAGATCCATAAGCTTTTTCAAGCGGATATTTCTGTTGAGGACTCTTCTGTAAAGGTCGTTGAGGTCGCTTGTAGCGAATCTGCTGCCGCCTTCAAGCGGAACAAGCGGTCTCAAATCGGGCGGAAGAACAGGGAGAACCGTGAGAATCATGTTTTCAGGTCTTTCGCCAGAGCGGATGAACTTGTTGAAAACATTGATCCTTTTCTGCAGTTTTGCCTGCTGGTTCTTGTCACCGCAGTTTGCAAGTTCCTCTTCGACTTCCTTCTTCATGGCAACGAGATCCATCTCTTCAAGGAGCTTTCTCAGAGGAGCCGCGCCTGTTTCAGCTTCGATCTGGTCAGGACCGTATTTCTCAAGAAGTTCGTTGTACTGCTCTTCCTCAAGATACTGTCCTTTGACAACGCCTTTTATCTCGGAGTTAAGAACGACGTAACCTTCACAGTAGATTACGCTGCTGAGGTTGGTGTTGCTCATTCCGAGAAGGGTGTTGATGTAGAAAGGGGATGTTTTGACATACCAGATGTGGGCAACAGGAGTCGCCAGCGTGATATGTCCCATTCTCTCTCTTCTGACCTTGGATTCGATAACTTCGACACCGCATTTTTCGCAGACGATGCCTTTGTATTTCATCCTTCTGTATTTACCGCAGAGACACTCGTAGTCGTTGATAGGACCGAATATTTTCGCGCAGAAAAGACCGTCCTTCTCAGGCTTGTAGGTTCTGTGGTTGAGCGTTTCGGGCTTTTTGACCTCGCCGTAAGACCATTCAAGGATTTTTTCAGGCGAAGCGAGAGATACCTCGATAGCCTTAAAATCAAAACTGCTTTTCGACTTGTCGAAAACTTTGTAAATGTCTTTCAAGGCATCCTCCTATCTGTTGTTGTCTTCAATCAAATTTACGTTAAGGCAAAGGCTCTGCATCTCTTTTACAAGGACTGAGAACGACGCCGGGATTCCCATTTCGTACTTGGTCTTGCCGCGGACGATAGCTTCGTAAAGTTTCTTTCTGCCCTCGACATCGTCAGATTTGACGGTAAGGAATTCCTGCAAGCAGTAAGCCGCGCCGTATGCTCCGAGTGCCCAGACCTCCATTTCTCCGAGCCTCTGGCCGCCGAACTGAGCCTTTCCGCCGAGAGGCTGCTGAGTGACAAGCGAGTAAGGACCGGTGCTTCTTGCATGGACTTTCTCGTCGACCAGGTGGTGGAGTTTGAGGAAGTACATGACGCCGACGGTTACATCTGATTCGAAAGGTTCGCCCGTTCTGCCGTCGAAAAGTATCATCTTGCCGTTCTCGCGCTCGCCGGTCTCTTTGAGGATCTGCCTGATCTCCGATTCCTGAGCACCGTCGAAAACGGGTGTAGCCGTGTAGATACCGCCTTTCATCGATTTGATGAAGCTGCGGACATCGTCTTCACCGGCTTCGTCGATAAGTTTCGCGACTTCCTTGCTCGGCTGAAGGACTTCTTTGAGTTTGGCTCTGAGCTTGTCAACGCTGTAGTTCTCTTCGAGATAGCGGTTGATCTGTTCGCCGAGTTTTCTTGCGCCTAAGCCAAGATGAACTTCAAAGATCTGTCCGATGTTCATACGGCTGGGAACACCGAGCGGGTTAAGGACGATGTCGACCGTTCTGCCGTCTTCCATGTAGGGAACATCCTCTTCAGGAAGAAGCATCGAAACGACACCTTTGTTTCCGTGACGGCCCGACATTTTGTCACCTACCGAAAGTTTTCTCTTTACAGCGACAAAAACCTTTACCGATTTTACAACGCCGGGAGTAAGATCGTCGTCGCGCGAGATCTGCTTCATCTTGTTGTCGTAGATCTTCTTGACGGTATCGACCTTTCTATTCATGTTGAGAAGAAGCTCTTTCGCGGTTTTGAGGACTTCTCTGTCCTTCACGCTGAGAGCACCCATAAGGCTTTCGGGAACATTCGCGAGGATTTCAGGAGTGAGCTCCGTTCCTTTCTTGACGACAAGAACATCTTTCTCATTCTTAAGGTCAGCATCAGTCTTTTTGCCGACGAACATCTTTCTTATAAGTTCGTAGGTATGCTTTTCAATAATGCGGACTTCGTCGTCGCGGTTTCTCTTGACGGCATCCATCTGCTCCTGCATCTGCTCTTTTATGCGGTTGTCCTTCTTGACACCTTTTCTCGAGAAGATCCTGGTGTCGATGACAACGCCTTCAGTGCCGGGATGGACATAAAGCGAATTGTCTTTTACATCGCCCGCCTTCTCGCCGAATATAGCTCTGAGAAGCTTTTCTTCCGGAGTGAGGACAGTTTCGCCTTTCGGTGTTACTTTACCGACAAGAATATCGCCGGGTTTTATCTTCTGACCGATCCTGATGATACCGCTCTCGTCGAGTTTTCTCAAGATCTCGTCGGATGCGTTCGGAATGTCGGCGGTGATTTCTTCAGGACCGCGTTTGGTGTCTCTCGCCTCGCAGACAAATTCCTCGATGTGGACTGACGTGTAGTAGTCGTCCTTGAGAAGTCTGCGGTTGATGAGAACGGAGTCCTCGTAGTTGTAGCCGTTCCAGGGCATGAACGCGATGAGAACGTTTTTACCGAGTGCGAGTTCGCCGCGGTTGATAGCCGGACCGTCGGCAATGACGTCGCCTTTTCTGACAAAGTCACCGACAGAAACGACCGGGCGCTGATTGATCGCCGTATTCTGGTTGGAACGTTTGAATTTTATAAGGTTGTAAATATCAACATCGACATTGTTGTCTTCTTCGACTTTGACAACGATCCTGCTCGAATCAACTTTTACGACCGTACCGTCACGCTGCGCGAAAAGGGTGTAACCCGAGTCTCTCGCAACGTATTTTTCCATGCCTGTTCCTACGAGCGGAGCATCCGTTCGGATAAGAGGAACAGCCTGACGCTGCATGTTGGAGCCCATCAAAGCTCTGTTAGCGTCATCGTGCTCAAGGAACGGGATAAGAGCGGCCGAAACGGAAACAAGCTGGACCGGAACAAGGTCTACCAATGTAACATTTTCCCTCGGAACTCTGGCAACTTCGCCGACAACTCTTGCGTTGACGATTTCGTCCTCGATCATTCCGTTTTTGTCGAGTTTTACAGAAGAAGGAACGATAACTTCACTTTCTTCCTTTATCGCGTCAAGGTAGACGACTTTATCCGTAACTTTGCATTTTTCGACAACTCTGTAAGGAGTCTCGATGTATCCGAACTTGTCTATTCTTGCAAAAGTCGTAAGCGAAACGATAAGACCTACGTTCGGACCTTCGGGAGTTTCGACCGGGCAGATTCGGCCGTAGTGCGTTCTGTGAACGTCTCGAACATCGTAACCTGCGTGGTCGCGCGTCAAACCGCCGGGACCGAGAGCCGAAAGTCTTCTTTTGTGGGTCATTTCGGAAAGAACATTCGTGTGATCCATGAACTGGCTGAGAGTACCGCCCGTAAAGAAATCTTTCAGAACAGCCGAAACCTGCTTGTAGCTGATAACCTCGTAAGGAGACTGGTTATTCTCAGGGGATCCGCCTGCGATTTTTTCCTTTATGCTGTGCGACATCTTGAGGAGCCCGGTTTTGAAAACATCCTCGAGAAGTTCGCCGACAAGACGGACTCTTCTGTTTCCCAAGTGGTCGATATCGTCGATTTTACCTCTGCCGTCGGTAAGTTCGAGGAGGCATACTACCGAATTCAGAACATCTTCCTTTCTGAGCTGTCTCTCGGAAAGCGGAACATTCTCCTTAAACTTGTAGTTCATTCTGAGACGACCGACTTCGCTGAGGTCATAGTTTTCAGGATTGAGGAAAAGAGCGTTGAAATAACCGCGCGCAACATCAGGTCTTACAGGATTTGACGGAACCATCATTCTGTAGATCTCGAGCAGAGCATCTTCCTGGGAAGCAGTCTTGTCCGCTTTGAGAGTATTCGAAAGATACGGCGAATAGTTCATATTTTCGAAGTAGATTATCGAAAATTCCTGAACCCCTTTCTTGATGATGTTGTCAAGAAGCGTTGCGTTGATCTCGTCGTTGACATTCGCAAAAACCTCGCCGGTCTTCGGATCAGCGACAGGTGCGTAGAGACGCTTTCCGATAATATATTCCGACGAAAGCGAAACCTCGCTGATACCAGCTGCTTCAAGTCTTTTCAGAACACCGGCCGAAAATTTCTTTCCTTCTTTGACAAGTTCTTTTTCGTCCGGTCCGATAATATCGGCAGGTGCCTTCTGCTTGGTGATATTTTCGTCATCCTTGGATATAACTTTAGCGATAACGCCGTCATGGACCAAAATTTTTTCAGGTATATAAAAAGCTGAAACTATTTCCTGGGTCGTGTAACCCCACGCTTTCAGGAAAATAGTCGCCAGAAATTTCTTTTTTCTGTCTATTTTGACGTAGAGCAGTCTTTTGGAATCGAACTCGAAATCAAGCCATGATCCGTGGTAAGGAATCAGCCTTGCAGCATAGACTTCGTTTCCGCTCGTTGTCTTGTTTTTATCACAATCAAAAAAGGTTCCCGGAGAACGGTGGAGCTGATTGACTATAACCCTCTCTGTTCCGTTGATGATAAATGTTCCCCAATCCGTCATACACGGAATCGAACCGAAATGAATCTCCTGTTCCGTAATAGAATTGAGTTTGCTTCTGTTTCCGTTTTCGTCAATATCGTAAGAAGCCAAAGCCGCCTTGATTTTCAAAGGAAGCTCATAAGTCGTGCCTCTGAGTTTGCACTCGTCGACATCGTACTGCGGCTCACCGACGGAATAACCCAGATAAGAAAGTTCAATAGCGTTATTGAAGCTTGTTATCGGGAAAATCGACAGAAAAGCGTTGTGCAAGCCGATTTTTTTTCTGTCCGCAGGCGCGACATCTTTCTGGAGCAGGTCCTGGAAAGAAGCCTTCTGCACCTCAAGAAGATCCGGAATGTCAGTAACGTTTTTCGCTACTTTTCCGAACCACTTTCTCGTTCTGTAATTCTGCTGTCCTAAGATCCCCATCATTACCTCTCTTTTGTTTGGTATCTGATATCTTCCGGCACTCCGAATAATCCGAATAAGCTAAAAATAAAAAAGCAGGTAAGACAGCACAAAGCTGCCTTACCTCCAAAAAAATTCATAAGTTCTGCAAAAATGCAGAATGTTTTCAGTCACTTACTTAATCTCTATCTCAGCGCCAGCTGCAACAAGTTTCTCTTTAATAGCTTCTGCATCAGCCTTTGAAACGCCTTCCTTTACAACGCCGTGACCTTCAACGAGGTCTTTAGCTTCTTTGAGGCCGAGACCGGTGATTGCGCGAACTTCTTTAATAACTTCAAGTTTCTTTGCGCCTTCCGATTTAAGAACAACGTCAAATTCGGTCTTTTCTTCTACTGCTGCTGCAGGACCAGCAACAGGACCAGCTGCAACAGCTACAGGAGCAGCTGCGCTTACGCCGAGTTCTTCTTCGAGTTCTTTAATAAGTTCCGAAAGTTCAAGGACAGTCATTCCTTTGATGAATTCTTTTACTTCTTCTTTTGTCATTGTTTTCTCCATAAAACAAAAAATTAATAATAACTAAGCCTGTTCAAGTTTGTCTTTGTATGCAGCAAGCAAGCGTACAAAAGTCTGCGGAACAGCATTAAGCAGCCGCACGAAATTCTGAGGTACAGCAAGCATTGTTGCAAGCAGCTTCGCCTGAAGCTCTTCTTTGCTCGGAAGGTCTGCGAGGACTTCCACTTCTTTCGCCGTAAGGATTTTTCCATCCAGTGCGCCGGCTTTGATAACGATGCGTTCGTCTTTCTTTGAGATTTTCTTGACGACTTTTGCACCGCTTACCTGATCTCCCATCGTAAGCACAAGGGCCGTCATTCCGGAGAGGAACTTCGAAATACCCTCATAAGGAGTCCCTTCAATCGCGTGTTTCGCAAGAGTGTTCTTGACGACAAGCAGTTTTACCTGCTCTTTCGCGCACTCTTTACGGAAAGGAGTGAAAGTCTCCATGTTTACTCCGTTGAAATCGATTACAACGCATGACGAAGCTTTGGAAAGCGCATCTTTGATCTCCTCGATGATCTGTTGTTTTTTGCTTTTTTCCATTAAGCAACTCCATCAATTTACTTCTGGTCATCGAAGAACAATGACAGGTCTCAGACAGGAAATTAAGCCCTCAGGCACCCGACTTCTACGACCAGAAACGATTATTAAAAAACTACTTAGCCTCACTAACGAGAGCTGTTTCATCAAGTTTGAGTCCGGGTCCCATCGTGCAGGAAATCGTGACTTTCTTGATGAAAGCACCTTTTGCCGTTGCCGGTTTAAGCTTCTGGAGGTCTTTGATGAATTCTACAACGTTGTCGTAGATTTTATCAGGACCGAAGCTGAGTTTGCCGACCATACAGCAAAGGACACCGGCTTTATTGACTTTAAACTCAACACGACCGGCCTTTACAAGTTTGATTGCCGCAGTAATGTCGTTGTTGACAGTACCAAGTTTCGGGTTCGGCATCAAACCTTTTCTTCCGAGAACTTTACCGAGTTTACCGATTTTACCCATCATCGCCGGAATCGTGACCAGTTTGTCGAAATCTGTCCATTCTTCCTGCATGATTTTGTCGATAAGCTCTTCGCTGCCGTAAAAATCAGCGCCCGCATTCTTAGCCTGCTCAACCATGTCTGCAGGAACGATAGCACAAACTTTTACGACTTTGCCGACACCGTGAGGGAATACGGTGGCACCACGAACCATCTGATCCGATTTCTTTGCGTTGATACCGAGGTTAACTGCAAGTTCAACCGTCTCGTCAAATTTTTTGGATGCGCTTTTCTGAAGAATCGTTACTGCTTCCTGAACGGAATACTTAACATTTCTGTCAAAATTTTTAGCTGCATCTGCAAGTCTTTTTCCACAAGCTGCCATTTTTCCCTCCTTACTCAACGGTGATGCCCATGCTGCGGGCAGTTCCGATAATAATTTGTTTTGCAGCTTCAAGATCTGTCGTGTTGAGGTCGACAAGTTTCATCTTAGCGATCTCAGCAATCTGATCCATCGTCAAAGAACCGATTTTCTTTTTGTTGGGCTCCCCGGATCCTTTACTCTTGTCAAGTGCTTTCATAAGCAACTGGGAAGCAGGCGGAGTTTTTGTAACAAACGTGAAGGATCTGTCAGCGAAAATCGTAATAACGACAGGAATTACATAACCTTTCTGTTCCTGTGTTCTTGCGTTGAACGCTTTGCAGAACTCCATGATGTTTACGCCGTGCTGTCCGAGCGCAGGACCAACGGGAGGAGCCGGATTCGCTGCCGCTGCAGGAATCTGCAACTTTACGTTTGCGACTACTTTCTTAGCCATTGTTCACTCCTCTAAAATTGTTAATCCTCAACCTTCTCAACCTGTGAGAAGTTAAGCTCGACGGGTGTAGAACGCCCAAAAATATTAACCAAAACTTCCAATTTTTCTTTTCCTTCCTTCACGTCGTCAATGACGGCTTTGAAACCTGCGAAAGGACCGTCCTTAATGAGGATCATCTCGCCTTTTTCATACATCGTGGAGGAAGAACCGGAAACCTCGCCCTCTTCAAGCATCTTCTTGATTTTCTGGATCTCGGCTTCCGAAATAACCATAGGCATTGCGAAACTCTGTTTCTGTTTCGAGGTCTGGAATCTCTTTTTTTCTCCTATAAAAAGCGGTTTTCTTGAAAAGGGAACTTCCTTGACTAGAATAAGAGCATCTTCCGAGAACTCCATCTGGATAAAAACATAACCGGGGTAAAGGTTTTTCTTTACGATTTTTGTTTTTCCGTCTTTCTTCTCTTCGATTTCAACTTCGGGAACAATAATCTCCCCGAAAGAATCCTGCATTCCCTTTTTCGCAATCAACTGTTCGATTGCATTCTTCAGTTTGCCTTCTTCACCAGTCTGTGTGTGAATTGCATACCACTTCATGGATAACCGCCTGAATTAGTAAATCAATCTGGAAAGATTCGACCAGATAAGATCGAAAACAACAAAGACAACCAGCATTATACCGACAAATACAAAAACAGAGATTGTTGTAACTTTCGTTTCTTCTTTGGTCGGAGTTACAACTTTTCTGAGTTCGTCAATCGCCTTGTTCAGTTCGTCAAGATAAAACCCTTTTTTTCCTTTCCAGAAATAGAAAGTGATTCCGGCTGCAAGAATAAAACCGACAAGATTTTTTACCGGCAGAACCGAAAGCAATTTGACATCGGCAATGTCGATCGCTCTGATTCCGAGCAAAGCATCTGATGCCTGTGTCATGAAATACATCAGAACAAGGAAAAAAACTGTATAAAGCCCAAGGACTATCTTTCCGTTTTTCATACGAACCTCAATCAAAAATGGCAGGCCAGGCAGGAATCGAACCCGCAACCCCCGGTTTTGGAGACCGATGCTCTACCAATTGAACTACTGACCTGCCTCGCGACTACTTAAATCTTTACCTCTTTATGCACAGTATGCTTTCTGTCATACGGGCAGTACTTCTTGATTTCCATTTTATCGGCAGTGTTCTTTTTGTTCTTCATGGTCGTATAATTTTTTCTTTTGCACTCAGAACAGCAAAGAGCGATTTTAACTCTCGCGCCGACTTTTTTCTTAGAACCCATAATTTACTCCAATTATTCAATAATCTTGGAAACGACACCAGCGCCGACCGTTCTGCCGCCTTCTCTGATTGCGAAGCGGAGACCTTCGTCCATTGCGAT
>CACZFE010000002.1 GCA_902780365.1 uncultured Spirochaetales bacterium | reverse complement strand
GATCCGGAAAACCGGGCTGTGGGCGAACACCTGGCAGATCATCGTGCAGGAATTCTTCAGGTACATGTCGCCTTTCTCATGGCCGTACGTATCGTTGATGGCCTTCAGGTCGTTGCAGTCGAAGAAGCATACCGCGAACTCCGGATTCGCTTCCGGATTGTCGATCTGCTCCTGCAGGCCCTTCAGGTAGATGTCAAAAGCACCCTTGTTGCGCACCGCCGTCAGCGCGTCCCCGTAGGCCAGGTCATGCAGGTCCTGGATATAGGTTTTCAGGTGCGCGATCAGCTGCCGGAAGGCACTGGTCAGGACCCCGGCCTCGTCGTCGCCCTGGTACGGCAGGGAGATGTCGTAGTTTCCCCCGACAACCTCCCTCGCGGCGTCCGTCAGGTCTGTCAGCGGCTTCGTGATCCGCCCGGTGATGTGGTGCGCCAGGATCACAAACACGGCCAGCAGCACCGCGGCGACGCAGATGATCGTTGTAACCAGCTGTGACCAGTTTCCGTTAATCTCCGACACCGGAACCGCCACGTTCAGCCGGGTTCCGTTCCGCAGGGGAAGCCAGACCCCGATCTTTCCGGTCCCTTCATAGTTGTACCGGGTGACCGTGCTTTCCGTGATCAGGTTCTCGGGAACCTTCGGCTTCTCCTCTTCGCTCATGCTGAGCACGTCCATACGCGGATGGTAAAGGATGTTTCCCTCATTATCATTGATGAAGGCGTACCCGTTCTCGTACAGGCGGATATTGTCCACCAGGCCGGCCATCGTCGAATAGTCGATCTCAATGCCGATAAAATCACGATAATTACCCACAAATACAAAACTTTTCAGACATTCAAAATCAGCAAGTACATCGAATTCGCGCAGCAGCTTTTCAATGAGCTCAAAGAAAAGCAGGGGACAGTCGATTCTGAAAAAGTTCTCCCGAAAGTCGCGTTCGAAAAGCTCGCTAACGAGACTGTGGAAAAGTGGAACTGTGAAGTATGGAGTGTTTTGGTCGACGGTAAACCTTACTCCAAGGTCTGGGTTGCTCCGGAACTTAAGAATAAGCAAATGCTCGAATTTAAAAAGAAATTTGCTGCTGTTCTTCCGGAAAATCTTACAAAATACCGCACTGTCGAAGCTCAGATCGAAGATAAATTTGTTGAAATAGGAACAGTTGTAAAATCTATCAAACTCTCACTGAACCCGAAGATGCCGGAGATAAAAACCACAATAAAAAAGATGGCTAAATCGGCTCTCAAAAAGGTTGAGTTTGTAATTCCGGCAGGCTATGCTGACAAATCGGCTCCGGAACCGGTTCAGCCAAAAACAAAATGACTTTTTAAGGAGAATTTAAAATGAAAAAACTTTCTTTGATTGCGATCTTCGCTTTGATTTCAATGCTTTTCTTTGTTTCATGCGGCAGCAGCGATGAAGATGCCACCGATACGGAAACCGGCGACACCACGGCCGACACAACTGCAGATACTCAGTCCGACACAGATGCCGACACAACTGATTCCGCTGCAGATACTGCAACAGATACCGATGCTGATACGACCGATTCTACTGCCGATACAACCGCCGATACTGATGCAGATACAACGGCGGACACGGATGCAGACACAACTGCTGATACAACTGATACAACAGCTGACACAGATGCTGATACGACTTCCGATACAGATACCGATGCTGACACCGCGACGGATACGGGTTCCGACACAGATGCCGATACTGATGCGGACACCACTGCGGATACCGGCTCGGAAGGCGGTGACAACCTCAACACCGGCGATACGAGCGGAAATCAGGCTCAGTCCGGAAAAGTCGGCGCTGCCTGCACAAGCGACAGTCAGTGCACACAGACTTACGGCAGCGGAGACAGCGGACAGGATGCCTTCTGCCTTACTGCAAACGACAGTTATTTCCCTGCTCCGGGCGGATACTGCTCTTTCATGTGCGACTCTACCGATCACAAAGCCTGCGACAATGCCGGCGGAGTTTACCACGGCTACAACGGCTGGGGCGACGGATACTGCTTCCACAAGTGCACAAAACCTTCTGACTGCCGTGTAGGATACCGCTGCTCGAACAAGATCCATGCATGTCTTCCTGACTGTGCTGAGACCGGATGTACTGCCGGAACTTGTGACGCAACAGATAAAGTCTGCCTTTAATTTCGGAGGATAAAATGGAAAATCTCACTTTGAAAACTTTGAATGAAGCTGATCTTCAGGGAAAAATCGTTCTTGTCCGTGTTGACCACAACGTTGTTAAAAAAGGAAAAATCGAAGACCCTTACAGAATCGATTCCACTTTCGCCACGATCTGCAGGATTTATGCAAAAGGCGGCAGACCGGTACTTATGACCCATGTCGGTCGCCCGAAAGACAAAAAAACGGGTGAGATCACGATGGAAGAGAAAACTTCCGTCATGCCGGTCGTAAAATATTTGGAAAAGAAACTTGCGCTCAGAATCAAGGTGCCTGAATTCAAGGCAGAAGATGCTTTCGGTTACAAAAGTCTCTGCAAAGAAGTTATGGATCCTCTTCTTGACGAGCTCAAATCGGGCAAGATCGACATGATCTACCTTCCGAACACACGCTGGTTCGCAGGAGAAGAGGCTAAAGACGAAAAGGCCGAGAAACTTGCTGATGAAATGGCCGCAGTTGCCGATGTTTTCGTAAACGACGCTTTCGGTTCGTGGCAGAGCCACACTTCGACTGTCAGAATAGCAAAACGCCTTCCGGCATTCGCAGGAATACTCATGGAAAAGGAGATCGAGAATCTGAAACGCATCTATGAACCGGCTCGTCCTTTCCTCGCGGCTGTTGCAGGATCAAAGTTCGATACCAAGATCGAGCCCCTTTCGGCACTTCTCGAAAAGGCTGACCACCTTGTTTTAGGCGGAGTCATCTACAACGCATACCTCTGCGCAAAATACGGCGTAAAAATCGCAGGCGTTGAGGAAGAAGACGTTGCTTCGGCAAAGAAATTCGTCGATTTCTCGGCAAAATTCCCGGGCAAGATCGTTGAACTTCCCTACATCGTCGAATCTGACACGATGGACGGCAAATTTGAAGGCCAGTACAGAACAATCGCTCTCAAAGACCTTAAACCGGGAACGGAACTCAAATACGTTCTTGACGCGGCTCCCGAAACTTTCGCAGATCCGGCAGTTGCAGAGATTTTCGCAAACGCGAAGACCTTCTTCGTAAACGCTGTCATGGGCTTTACTCCGAACTTCGGAAGCGGCACTGCTGCGATGTATTCGCTTATCGACAAAAACAAGGATGCCGGCAAACTTTACGGCGGCGGCGACACTCTGCAGGATTTCAAAAAACTCCTTCCGGGAACCTACATGGCGGCTGTCGACAACACGAAATACTACATGTTCACGGGCGGAGGAGCAGTGCTTAAAGCGATAGAAGAGAAGACTCCGGCTGGAATGGAACCTGTAAAAATGCTGCTTAAATAGTCACTTCCAGAAAAAGTCGTGAAAAAACGCATTCGCAACCTCTTTGTTCTACTATTTATAATTTCAGTTTCTCTTAATATTTTTCTTTACTTGAATCGTGAACCGGCTGAAAGGGAAGAAGAAGAGGAAAAACCGTTTTTTCTTTATCCGACTGATCATTCTTCTCTTGATTTTCTGCTTACTTACGATGTCGATCTGCCGCAGTTCAGGACTTTTTCGCCCGAAGGAGACAATATTCTCTATGCCGATTTTGTTCTGAAAGGGACCATCGCCGATTCGTTCAACCGGAAATACAACACTAAAATTCCGCAGCAGATAATCAAAAACATTCAGGAAATAGTCTACTTTCTGAACGGTTTCAAGATACGTTTCCGAGAAGGCGACGCCCTGACTTTTTTCTACAACGAGAAAACGGGCGAGATCCTTTATCTCAAATACAAAAACTCGTCTGCGAGAACGCTTTCGGAAGTCTATCTTTTCGATGCGGGAAGCGGAGAAAAATATTTTACCGCCGACGGTTACGAACTTCAGCCATGCATCACGAACGGCCCTTTCAAAGGCTGTCCGAGAGTGCGTTTTCTCTACGAAAACAACAACTTGGTGCCGACATTTGAGGTCCCTGTGAACGAGGAAGTCCGCTTGCCTTTCCTTGCGAAACTCATGGAATTCGACCAGTCACGCGGTTTCGGCGGCTCGATGGAACTGATATACAGCAACTATGCGACACGTGCTTTCTTCCGCGGTCTCGCCGAGATAAATCCGGGGCTTCGCAAAAACGCGCTCTACAAGGAAAAGGCGGTCGTCGGCAGAAGCGGCTACATCTTCAGCGACAAAAAAAGCGGAGTGATCTACTACCTGCGGAAATTCGACAATTCGATAGTTTCGCCGTTTGTTTTTCACCACACCGAAAGCCGCCAGATGTCCGAAAAAAGCATGTTGAATTTCCAGATAATCAGGAATTTTTATTCAAAAGCGTCGGAATACGCCAGGAATTTCGAGAGAGAGTATTTTTAACAGAGGTGAAAAATGAAAAAAATCGTTATTTCGTGCAAACTGCCGGGCAAAAGATACGAAACTCTGCTTGCCGACAAAAATTTTGAGACTGTTGTTCTGAATGAAACCGAGCATAAAAATCTGGCTGAAAGCCTTGAAAAACTTAACCCTGACGGTCTGATTTCGATGCTTTCGGACAAAATCAGTGCCGAACTGCTTGCAAAAATGCCGAATTTAAAGGTCGTTTCGAACTATGCAGTCGGTTTCAACAACATAGACCTCGCTTACTGCCGCGAACACGGGATCACAGTAACGAATACACCCGGAGTCCTCACCGATTCTACAGCCGACATCGCGATCCTGCTTCTCCTTATGACTTCAAGACGCGCGGTAGAGGCTGAAAAATATGCAAGAGAAGGCAATTTCAAAGGCTGGGCACCTGAACTTTTCAACGGAGTATCGCTTGACGGCAAGAAATTCGGTGTTCTCGGAATGGGAAGGATAGGCTTTGCCACGGCGAAAAGGGCAAAGGCGTTCGGTCTTGACATAATCTACTGGAGCAGACGCAGAAACGAAGCTGCCGAGAATGAACTCGGTGCAAAATACTGCGAATTTGCGGAACTCCTGAAGGAGTGCGACTTCCTTTCGCTGCATCTGCCTTACGTTCCGGAACTTCACCACATGATAGGCGCGAAAGAACTCAGAACGATGAAGAAAAGCGCGATAATTATCAACACGGCACGCGGTCAGCTTATTGACGAAGCGGCTCTTGCCGACGCACTCGAAAAGAAAGAAATCTACGCGGCAGGATTCGATGTCTATGAGTTCGAACCGAAAATCAACGAAAAACTTATGACTCTTGATAACGCGGCACTTCTGCCTCACATCGGAAGCTCGGCTGTAGAAACACGTTCAGAAATGGCGAGAATGGTCATTGATGACTGCTGTGCCGTTTTAAACGGGAAAGCTCCCGAAAATCTTGTGAAATAAAATCCTTAGAATCTTCCTTCAACTAAGAACATAAGTCCGTGAACGTCCATAACTTCGATGACATCGGACTCGCTTTTGTATGTGCCGTCATCCTGCGCAACCATTCTCTGACGGTTATGGTCGCGGGTGAACGAGTATTCAAGCATAGCGGTGAAAGAGTCGCTGAACTGGTATTTGATGTCGGCTTTGACAAAGAAGATGTCAAGCGCGTCGCGTCCGGTCGGGAGCATCTCTCTTGTTCTGTCGAACGCTGTGCTGACTGCGTCTGTCGAGAGTCTTTCGCGGATGACCATAGTGTTCTTTTTGCCGTTTTCGTCCTTGACGGTGTATGTCGCCGGAATTTTGTAGCCGAAACTTGCGCCGAACCAGAAGTGCCATACATAGTAGTCAGCCGAAACGGTGAAAAGGTGCTCGGGAGTCTGTTTTGCCTCGCTCGGGATCGTGGTCCACGGGTTTACGCCGGGAGCATCGAAAGTCATGAAGGAAAGGTCGCGGAAACTGTAGAGGAACATTGTTCTAAGCCCTTTCCAGCGGAATCCGAGATCGACTGCAGCGCCGTGAGCCATGTAGTCGTCTGTTATCGGTTTTGCCTTGCCGTTTGCAGACGAGAGATAGTCGGCATTCTGCAGACGCTCGTTCTGGAAAAGGTATTCTCCGCGGATCCTCCACGCGATGTTGCTCGTGTAGTCTGGCGAAACCCAGGTTCCGTCGGAGTAAGAGTTGATCCCTATCGGGTCGCCGAAACGTGAACCGTTGTTGTATTCGAGGTATGCATCGATTCCGTATGATTTGATGGTATCGTCGCCCGGTTTTTCAAGAAGAAAGTCGGAGATGTTGACGTTATCGCCTTTATCGATGTAAGCTCCTTGCAGACTTGCCTTGAGTCCG
The DNA here is from genome assembly GCA_902780365.1 of uncultured Spirochaetales bacterium. Lineage (GTDB taxonomy): Bacteria > UBP6 > UBA1177 > UBA1177 > UBA1177 > UBA1177. The sequence continues at coordinate 22,008 of CACZFE010000002.1, read as the reverse complement.
AGCTCCTTGTTGTTGTAGGTCAGACCGCCGAAGAAGCCGTAAACAGTCTCTTTCGGAACGATCTCTGTCGAAAGTTTGTCGGTTTTTGACTGCGCGTGGGCTTTAAAACCGAAGTAAACTGAAAAATCGGAGTATCCGTAAAGAACCTGAAATCCCGGAACCGGCGAAGAATCACTCTGCGGCCATACTGAAGCGTTTCCTCCCCAACGGAGTCCGCGCAGCGTTCCTATTGCGATGTTGTCGGCGTTATACGGATAAAGCGTGATATTGAATCTGTGTTTTGTCGGATGGCGGAAGTCGATTTCAAGGAAAGAACGGTCTTCTTTCAAGGAGGTTATGAGCTTGTCCGACATGGAATCGACTGAATTATACATCGCGAAAGAAAGCGACATCCTTGCCGTGATGTAGGGAATAAAGCCTTTCTCTTCGTGGAAAAGCGAAAGTTTTGTCGAACTTTTGACGTTGTTCGAGTATCCGTAGACTCTGTCAGCGAAATCTTCGTATTCGTAACGCGAGCCGATATCCCATTTCGGAGAATACTGCGAGTTGTCGCGCAGGTTGTCGTCACCCATGATGAAGGAGATGCTGCTTTTGGTGTAGCTTGTCTGAATGAGGCCGTTCGTGTCGCCGGTTTTGGAAAGTTCTTCCTTTTTTCCCTCTTTCGCAGCTTCGTCGGCAGGTTTTTCCTCTTCTTTAGCCGTGTTTGCAGCGACTTCCTGCTCTTTTGCAGCCTCGGCTTCTTTCTTTTCAGCCTCTTTTTTCGCCATTTCCTCGGCGACCGCCTCTCTGACGAGTTTCGCAAGTTCCTCTTTCGAAACAGTTATTTTATCGTCGTCGGCTTTTGCGGGAGCTGCTTCTGGAGCGGCTTCTCCGGCAGTTTCAGTCTCGTTTTCAGCCTTGGTTTCCGCTTCGTTTTCAGCTTCTGCAGCCTCCTGGGCGAAAACGGTGAAAACAAAGAAAACAGAGATCAAAAAAATGATTTTTTTCATGGGTTCAACTCCGGTTATTTACAATCCAAACATTCAATATCGTTCATGTCGCGCGGTACGAGGATCCAGGTCGAAGGTCTTGCGCTCGTGTGCTGCTTCAGAATCCCCGTGAAATTGTAGTGGTGTGTCGTGTTGCCTTCTTCCGGTTTTTCCGCTACAGCGTTGAAAAGAGGCGCGGTGTAGAGTGTCTGAGCCATGATCGATGCTCCTGACGAGGTTTCAAGCGGGAACTGCGAGTATTCGATGAAAGAGCTGTCGTTCTCGTTGAACCATGCGACCGAAACGTTTTTTACAGTCACAAGCGAAGCCTCGTGCTTTTCCATTTCGTCGCTGTCATTCAGGATATCGCCTATATCTTTAGGCTCAGGGATGAGCGAAGTGTCGATTTTGATCGTTCTTTTACCGTCTTTGTTCTCATAAACCGGATGGAAAGTCGGGAAACTCATCTCGGTGAAGCCGAAGAACTCGAAAACAGAGCCGTTTGCGCTTTCGATCATCGCTCCGACGGGAAGTGACGTTGCCTCCTCGATATTGTCATCGACATAAGGCGTTGAGTAGGTGTACATATAAACCGAAGAATAGTCCTCGGCTCCGACTTCATGCAGGTAGAAACCGCCTTCAATGACCGCGATGACGACCATTTCCCTGTCTTTCAAAGTTAAATTGCGGTTGTTGAACGCGGAAGGATTGCCTTTAGCTCCTTTGACTGTTCCCTGAATCGCGGAAATAGTGGCCACAGTCGTGTAGAAAACGGGCGAAACGCCGATTTTGCCTGTCGGTTCGTAAATTTCTTCACCTTCGTGCTTTTTCACTTCCTGCACTATAACACGATCATAGTCAAGGCAGTTGCGCATTATAACGCCGACATTTTCAGCGTATCCGTTTGTGAGTGTGACTCTCGCGATATCTCCGTTTTCACCGTAAAGCATACCTATTTCGACTTCGCCGCTGTAATCGGAAACCGGTTTTTTGTCGTAGCCGAGCGCCGTGATGTTTATTGTTGTGACGATCCCGCCTTCCGGATTGTCGATCCTGTGTTCCGGACTTCCCAGATCGAAGTCGCCGGCAAATTCGACCTGAAACCCGGCAAGCCCTTTGTTGACGGGCTTATCGCCGGTCGTTTCACCGCACGAAACCGCTAAAAAAATTATAAATATTGTTGATAGGAACACTTTTCTCATAACGAACACCCCGTTTCTCCAAACACAAAGCGGAATATTTTATTCACAATGAAAATTTTTTCAATTTTCCCTTAACTTTTTGTCAGCGCAAAGCGGTAACATCCGGTTTGTGCAAAAACACTCGTTGCTTTAGAATATAAAACCAACTCTCTCTCAAGTTTTTTTCTTGTTGCAAAACATTTAAAAAAGATTATAATTTTACGCTCTCACGGAATGTTCCTTGAATCCTGAGTTTTGTAATCTGTTTGTTTGATTGTTTTTACTTAAACTGTTTTTGGAGGCTTCCCATGACTAAGAAACTTTTGATTTTTGTCGTTATACTTACTTCGGTGACAGCAATTTTTGCTGAAAACGAAAAGGTTTCCTGTGAATCAGATTATGGAACATGTTCCTTGGAACGTTTAGACAAGTATTTGGAAACACACTGTTTTTGCCACAACGGAAACGAACACTATTTTTCAGATCCTGTTATTGAAGGATTTAATGATGGTCCACTGGCAGAAGAATGGTGTATGGCAGAGATTGACGTCTTGTGTAAAAAGATTGATGCCCAGTGCAGTAATAATGCCGGAACTTGCAATGTGAACCGTGCCGGCGAGTATAAATGCTATTGTTTCCACGTCGACGGGGAAAAAAAGGGAAAGGGTTATTTTGGTTTCGAAGGCTGTGACAAAATTCTTGTCGAAACGTGCGGGACCGAAGCGCCGACTCTTAGAAAAACTTGTCAGGAAGACATTCTCAATCAGTGTCTTTCATACATCGAGAGATTCACCGATTTTTGTCTGGATCCACTTGATGACATCGATGCAATTCTTGATGCTCCGGTTGATTCCTTACATTCAACAACGACGGACATACTTAAAAGTTGCTGCTATGTTAAATCTTTGAGAGACCAATATAAAAACGGATTCGACTGTTTAGAAACATATACATACGAAACATGCGAGAATAAAGAATGTTGTGCCTGCATTGCCATAAGCCTGGGAGATAATTCTTCGGAAACCGGAGATACAAATACCGGTGAGAGTGATGATACTGCTGACAGCGAAGATTCAGGAGATACTGCAAATAATGAAACTCAAACAGACGGTACAACTCAAGAAGATACCGCTGATAGCAACAAGAAAGAAGAAAGCAAATCCGACGGCTGCTCGATGCTGATTATTTGATAGTTTGATCTAAACAGGAGGCTTCCCATGACTAAAAAATCATTTCTGACACTTATTTCAGCAATTTTTCTTGTTCTGATGATCGCTGCCTGCGGAAACAACGACAAAAACAAAGAAGAATCTGAAAACACCGACACGGGTGACACTGACACTACAACTGTTCCTGACACAGATCCGACTGACACCGGTGACACTGAAACTGTTTCTGATGAAGAGCCGGCAGAAATCGAAGACACGGAAATTGTTCCTGATGAAGACGATACCGATACGGTTCCGGATTCCGAGGCTGTTGATCCCGAATGGGCGGCCAAATACAAAAAAGCCGATGAAAGCGCAGAAAAAGTTTCCGAAGATGTCGTAAAGGCAAACAACAAACTCGGATTGGAGATCTTCAGCCGCCTTGCACAGGAAGAAGGCGCAAAAAACATGATGATTTCACCGCTTTCGATCGCGATTTCTATGGCAATGACGGCTAACGGCGCGACTGGCGATGCTCTTGCCGAGATGAAGGAAGTTCTCGGATTCGGCGAAATGGAATTGCCCGATGTCAACGAACAGTTTGCACAGCTTATCGCAAGTCTTGTCGAAGCTGACAAGGACATGGTGCTCGAAATCGCAAACTCAGTCTGGATGGACGATGCGTTCGCTCACGGCGTAAAAGAAGATTTCATTTCTGTTCTTGAAGATTTCTACAGCGCGGCACTTTTCACAGAGGATTTTGAAGATGCTGCGACAGTCGGAAAGATCAATTCATGGGTTTCTGAGCAAACGCATGAAAAGATCGACAAAATGCTTAAAGAGATTCCGCATGACACCGTTATGTACCTCATCAACGCTCTCTATTTCAAGGCAGGTTGGACAACTCCATTCAACAAGGATGAAATACACGAAGGCGATTTTCGGCTTTCTGACGGCTCTACCAAAAAGGTTGATTATATTAATGCAAAAGGTTTGGGAGCGCCGGTTCTCTATTTCAATATCAATAAAGAAGCTGGATATTCCGTTGTAAGAATTCCTTACGGCAGGGGCATTTTTGCGTTCTACGGAATGACGGCTGCAGGCAATGTTGATGATTTTATTTCAGAAATTGCCGAAAACGACATCAATTCCTATTTTGAAAAAGTACTCCAATATCCAGACTATGAGTTGAAACTTCCGAAATTCAAATTCGCTTATGAGAAATCGCTGAAAGATACCTTTAATGCACTCGGAATCGGGCAGATATTCAACGGTGGACTTGAAAATATCAGTGATGTTGAAGGTCTGCGTGTCAGTGATATCTGCCACAAAACTTTCATAGAGGTCAATGAAGAAGGCGCAGAAAGTGGAGCTTATGCCTATGTAGAAGAAGAAGCAGCAGGAGATGTCTACACTTTCTTCGCCACTCATCCTTTTGTTTTCGTGATCCGTGACGACAGAACAGGATCAATTCTTTTCATCGGCAAAGTCGAAGATCCGACCAAGGAATAGCTTTTCACAGCGGTTTACATTTTTTCGGGCGCTTCGATCCCAAGCAGGTCAAGGCCGGTTTTGACTGTGCGTGCGACCGCTTCGGCGAGAAGAAGACGCGACTTCATTTGTTCGGGTTCTGCTTTGAGAATGGGAGTCGAGTTGTAGAAAGTGCCGAATTTCTGGACCAAATCGAAAATATGGTCGGCGATGAAGTTCGGTTTATAGAGTTCAGCCGCTTTTTCGACACATTCGGGGAATTTCGCGATGCTTGCGGCGATGCTTCTTTCAATGTCGCTTTCAATTGTGACTGCTGAGTTGAAATCAATAGTTATACCTTTTTCGGCTGCTTTGCGCTTTATCGACTGGACTCTTGCGTAGGAATACTGCAGGTAGGGCGCGGTGTTGCCGTCGAAACTGAGTGCTTTTTCCCAAGAAAAGTCGATGTTGCTCGTTCTGTTCTGCGAAAGGTCGGAGTATTTGAGAGCTCCTATGCCGACAGCTTTCGCGATTTTTTTCTTTTCATCTTCCGGAAGTTCGGGATTTTTCTCTTCGACAACGCTGAGTCCCTTGCTTTCCGCCTCTTTGAAGAGGTCTGCGAGTTTTATCGTGTTCCCTGCTCTTGTCTTCAGGATCTCGCCGTTGAAGGAGAGGACTCCGAACGGGATGTGGACAAATTCCATCTTCCAGCCGGCGCGCTCCGCGATGTTGAAGATCTGCTTGAAATGGACCGCCTGCCTGTCATCTGTGACGTAAAGCGCCTTATTCATTTTGTAGTTTTCGTATTTGAATTTTATCGTCGCGAGATCGCTTGTCGCATATAAAAATGCGCCGTCTTTCTTTCTCACGATGCAGGGATGAAGGTTTTCTTTCTCGTCAAAAAATACGACAAGAGCCCCTTCGCTTTCGACCGCAAGCCCTTTTTCGACAAGTTCGTCAATAACGCGCGGCATAAGCTCGTGATAAAACGATTCGCCGTAGTAAGTGTCGAATTTTATTCCTAAATATTCATAAATTTTCTTGCATTCACTAAGTGTTATCTCGACAAATTTTTTCCAGAGGGCGAGATTTGTCTCGTCGCCGTCCTGCACTTTTTTGAGTTCTGCTCTCGCAAGTTCGTCAAGGTCAGGATCCTTTTCCGCTTCGTCGCCGAATTTTATGTAGAGCCTTTCGAGTTCCGCGATAGGATCTTTTTCGAAATTTTCCTTGTCGAGCCAGCGGCTGTAAGCCACGATAAGTTTTCCGAACTGCGTCCCCCAGTCGCCTAAATGGTTGTCGGCAACGACATTGTAACCGATGAAATTCATTATTCTTTTTATGCTGTCGCCGATAATTGTAGTTCTCAGGTGTCCGACGTGCATCGGTTTTGCGATATTGGGCGAAGAGTAGTCGATAACGACCGTTCCGTCGGTGTTTATGTGCGAAAAATCCCACTTTTCGGCGAAGGTTTTTCTGACAGTTTCAGCGACAAAAGAGTTTTTCAGAAAGAAATTTATGAATCCCGGGCCAGCGACTTCCGCTTTTTCCAGAATATCGTTTTCAGGAATTGCCGAAATTATGCTTTCAGCAATCATTTTAGGTGGTTGTCTGAATATTTTTGAAGCCGTCATCGCGAAATTCGTCTGGTAGTCGCCGAACTTTTCATCGCTTGCCGGCTGCAGAACGAGCCTGCTCCAGTCATCGAAATCTGGTTTCATCGTTTCGACAGCTTTTTTCAAAAGTTTTTCGAGCCTGATTCTCAAAAGTTCCATTTTTCGCTCCTCAAAAGTTCCCAAAAACGCGGAATCTTACATTTTTTGCGCTTCGAGGCAATATTTGTGCGCTTGATTCTTAGTGGAATTAAAAAAAAATTTTGATATAATAGAAAGCTTTGATTCGTTGATTTGTGATGTTTGGAAACAGGAGGTTTTCATGAAACGGTCATTTTTTTCTTTGCTTTTCGGCATATTCTGCGTGTTTTCACTCGGTGCCATACCAATCAGCAATATTCCGACTTTCGAGTATGAGGGCGCTTACGATTACTTCATTCTTTCCAAGTCGCTGCTTGCGAATACCGGCTCTCATTCTTCCTACGAACCGCAGGGCGACACTTCGATAGGTGTCGAAGGAGCGAGCGATTTTCTTCTTGAAACCGATATCCCGAAAGACGCTGTGATCGAACAGGCGTTTCTTGTATGGTTCGCTTCGGTGAATGACACAGACAAGATGATGTTCACTGACAATCAGGTCACGCTTATGACTCCCGACGGAGAGGATCACACCGTCACGGCTTCTCTTCAGGGCAACTCGGCCTCACCTCAGGGTTTCGAGTTCGAAACATACTATTCGACAGGTTATTATTACTATGTCTACAGAGTCGATGTCACTGACATTATAGCGAATTATCAGTATGACCTCGAAACCGGCGAGAGAAAATCGCTTGCCGGAGAATATAAAGTCAGCGGTGTGGACGATATCTACGACTGTGCTCAGAGCGGAGAAAAACATGTCTATTGCAGTTCTGCAAGCATGATCGGCGGCTGGCAGCTCATTCTTGTCTATGGTTCATCCCAAATCGCGAGAAAAAGACTTTATCTTTACAACGGTCTCACATGGAGTTCCAACACCAACCTGAAACCGACAATAATCAATATCGCGAATTTTGAACTTCCGGAACAGGCTGCCGTAAAAGTTTCATTCGTAACAGCCGACGGCGACGATGTAAAATCGGCTCCGGAAGCTCTGGAAGTTCAGGGAGGTCTTGCTCCGACAGCATTGGTTCTCGGCGATGCCGACGGTTCGTGCAACCCGCTCAATCAGCCTTTCAACAGCAAGTTCAGGACTGTAAACCACAAAGGCGAGGTTTCGGAGTGCCGCGAAGAACTTTCGTTCGATGTCGATACATTTTTCCTGCAGTATGACGAAAATGTTCCTGACAGCATAATAAATCCGCATGTCCAGTACGGAACAAATTCGATGAATTTCTATATCAAGACCGGCGCCGACATCGTGCTCACGAACTATGTCATTCTTTCGGTCGACACGCGCCTTCCCGCTTTCGATATTCCTGAAAAGAACGAGAAATTCCTCCTTACCACGACCGGTCAGGAAAACAAGGTCTGCCCGGACACAGCTTTCGGATATGAGATCGTTGTCGAAAACCACGGTAAGGAACCGGCAGAATTCGTAATGGTCAGCGATGTTCTGACTGACCGTCAGACTTATATCCCGGGAACTTTCCAGATAGACTACACAGGCACAGGCAAATGCTACGAGGATTATCCCGATAACGGCGGTTTCCCGCTTCAGGCAGGCATTATGGTTGCTGATAAAATGGAGATATGCCAGGACGAGTCGAACTGCGAGAGAATCCTTATGCGTTTCCTCGTAAAGATGCCGGAAGATTCGCCCAAAAACGCTTCTTTCAAAAATGTTGCCAATATCTGGGATACAAAAACAGGCGAAGGATCTGCTTACAAAACAAATCAGGGACTCGCTGTCAGAGCTACTTTTGCAGCTTCGTGCGATACTCTTGACGATGCGGCCGTAAAAGCGCAGCTCTATACAAAAGAGAGCCAGACATGCGACGGAACGAAAGATGTTCCGGATGACGGAGACACCTCATCTGAAGACGATAATGACAGTGATTCTCAGTCCGATACCGATGACGCTTCAGAAGATACCGGAAAAGAAGACGATGCTTCTGACATTGCTGACGGCGATGATGAAGACGACGATGACGCCGGATGCACGCTGATATTTATTTAGTTTGCCAACTGTTTAAGGAGAGATAAATGAAAAAGATCACATTGCTTTTACTTGTTCTGCTTCCGCTTTTCATGTTCGCGGAAAATCTTTACTACTATTCGAACGGCAAAAAAATCACTTTGTCGGAAACTTCGGGTTACACTTTTATCAGCGGTTCGGTGAAAAGAGACGTAAATGTTCTGCCGAAAGACTTCAAGTTCGCTCTCAGGCACGAAAATATCTATCTTTTTGAAAAACTGAGTTCTGAAAATATCAGAGAACTCGGAAAGACCGGACGGATTTTACCGGCCTACAAAAGAAACGGTGGCGAGAAAGTCTTTGCGAGCGGCAGGATCTTTGTGAAAATTCCGGGAATGAAAAATTTGAAAGCTGTTGAAAAATGGTGCGAATCAAACGGCTTGCGGTTTATAGAAAGCTATAGCTACGCACCTGACTGGTATCTTGCCGAAACAAGTGAAAACCCTGTCAAAAAATCGGCCGAGCTTGTCGAAAAGAAAATTGCGAAGCAGGCTGAGCCGAGTTTTTTCATGACTCTCGAGAAAAGGACCTACATTCCTAACGATACGCTTTTTTCCAACCAGTGGCATCTTTACAACGACGGAACTAACCCCAATGTTTCCGGTTCCGACAGCACGCATGTTGCTGAAGCATGGGATGTTCTGCGCAAACTTAAAGGCGAGCTCGGCGGATCGACCGTTAAGCTTGCGATAGTCGATGACGGTTTCGACAGCACTCACGAAGATTTGCAGGGCCGTTTTCTTCCGGGACACGATTTCGGTGACGGAGACGATTATCCGGACCCGCATCAGGAGGGCATGAATCCTGATCAGCACGGAACTTCGGTCGCCGGTGTCGCAGGCGGAGCGACTGACAACGGTATCGGTATAGCAGGAGCGTGTCCGAACTGCCAGATTATACCGATAAGAATGAACATGAGCACATACTCGCTCGACTCTTCGGCAATCGAAGCCTTTGAATGGGCGGCTAATGCCGGTGCGGACATAATTTCGAATAGCTGGGGCCCTGCTGACGGAACAGGTCAGACGGTTGACATGAACCAGACTTTGAAGGATCTTGTCGCGAATCTCACGACAAGCGGCAGAAACGGCAAGGGGATAATCATTCTTTTTGCTGCGGGCAACGGCGGTGAAAGCATAGAAACCGACGGCTTCGCAAGCAATCCCAATGTTTTCGCTATCGGTGCGAGCAACGCTGCCGGCAACAGAGCTTCATACTCCGATTTCGGAAATTCCCTCGACTTCATGGCGTCAAGCTGCGACATGGATTCTTCGGGCGGCGACGGCTGGGCAGGCGGCAGCACGATCGACGGAATATGGACTACCGACAACATGGGGCAGGGCGGATACAACGCAGGCAACACAAATGAAGGTGACGCTCTCGGCAACTATACCAGCACTTTCGGCGGCACTTCTTCAGCATGTCCGCTTGCAGCCGGGATCACAGGACTTGTCCTTTTCTCGAATCCGGATCTTACGCGTGATCAGGTTTATGACATTTTCAAAGAGACTTCGGACAAAACCGGCTTTGATACATACGATGCCAACGGTTTCAACCAGAACTATGGTTACGGCAGGATCAACGCGTGCAAAGCTGTCGTAAAAGCTCTTGAAATGGTCGGAGAAGATGTTTCCGGCGTCGAATGCGGCGGAGATATCAACCAGTCCGATCCGGTAGATCCAGATTCCGGAGATACCGGCGACACGGGATCTCACGATCCTGCCGACTCCGGTGACACTTCTTCACCTCTTTGCGGAAACGGTACTGTTGATGCCAACGAAATCTGCGACGGAAACACGCTGCCCTGCAGCCAGCTTGCCGGAGCTCCCGAATATGGAACGGCAAAGTGCGCTTCCGACTGCATGGGCTGGGATAAATCGGATTGCCGTAGCGACGGTGAAGAGTCTCAGGCAAACGATCCGGAAGGCAGCGAACCTGTTATGAAGGGTGGCAATTCCGGTTGCGCTTTAACCTTGATTTAATCTATGCTTCATAAACTTCCTGCATTTTTCAGGCTTTACCGCGCAGATGTATTTCTGCTTTCTTTTCTCGCCTTTTTTGCGGGAAGACTTCTCGGGAAAAATGAAATTTCGCGGCTTTTTCTTGCACAGTCGCTTTTTATTTCACTTTTTCCCTACAATTTTGTCTATACGCTGAACTCCATAACCGATGTCGTAGAAGATTCGGTGAACAAGCCGTGGCGTCCTCTGCCGAGCGGCATAATAACGCGCCGTGATGCGGTTTTATGGCTTCTTTTCCTTGCATTCGGTTCTATAGCCGGTTCGGTCATTCTTTTTCAAGGATGGGAAAAGATCCTTGTTTTTGCCGTTCTGCTCTTCGGGACTGCCTACTCGTTACCGCCGTTCACCCTTAAGAAACGAGGGCTTCTTGCGTGTTTCGTTACTGGTTTAGGAATATCTTACCCGATGATCATAGCCGGTGGAGAGACCTTTTTTCCGTGTTCAATGAGTCTTCTGCTTCACGTTCTCGGAGTGACGGCTTTAAAGGATTTGTCAGATACGGAAGGGGATATCCTTGCCGGCAGAAAAAATAAAACAGGTGTCGGAACAGTATGTGCGATATCGGCTGCTTTTATGATTGCCGCTGCCGCCGGATTTTTGATGAGCGAGCAGAAAATTGCAGTGATCCTCCCTGTTTCGTCACTGATTTTTCTTTTCGGAAGTCTTCTTTTTGCAAAAGAGAGTTTCACAGGGAAAATATATGGCAGAATCATTCTGATTACCGGAGTTACGGCTGTAATTGCTGTTGCAGTCCTGAAATTCTTCTAATAAAACAATAAATCATTGCTGTATGCTTTAATAGGTTGTATTTTCTTGATATTTTTGAAAAATCTATTTATAATTTGAAAAAATATTGACTTAAACAAAGATTTTTCTATATTCGTTATCGGTATTTGTTTTTTATCTTTTGTGGTTTTGTAAATTGTTTGCCGGAATTGGACTAATAAATTTTCTTGTTGGTTTTAATATAATGTTGGAGACCGAGATGCATGTAACGCGTGAATTCGGAAGATTCCACTACGGCTGGTTCTGCAATCTTGCAGTGGATTTCAACAAGTCGAAAGAAAGTGTAAAGAACAATGCCTTCTTTGTTCCGGATTTCAGCAGTGCGGTGCTTTCGGCGAGTGAAATCGGAGAAATCAGAAACCAGATAAACTATATGCTTGAGGCGGAGGACGATGCCGATGAAGAGTTTTTCAACGATTTTACAGATCCTTTTGTTGTCGAGACGGGCGATCCGTTCGTTGTTGACAGCGAAGACCCTTTTAACATTGATTACGGCGATCCTTTTGCTGTTTTCGACGAGTGAGGTCTTTTGTGCTGAACCATCTCCGATAGAGGCTCTGGCAGCTTTTTTGAAAGGTTATGACATTTCGAGCGATTCATTGGAAAACGACTACAGCTGCATCTCTCTTGACGAGATGATATCGAAAGCTCTGCGCAATATGGCCGACCTCGAAAAGGCTGTCGTCTCTGCACGGAAAAACACCCGTGTCGCCGGTCTTCTGCCCGAAATCAGTTTCTGGGGAAAGTATAAAAGCGACGAGAAACTTTATCTCTATCAGCGCAACAACATCGCCGTTGGTAAAGACTACATTACGGTCGGTCCGGACGACAACAACACGACCTACGGTGATCTGAAATCCTATGAAGTGGGCGGAAAGATAAGTTTCGATCTTAAAAAACTTCTTTACAACCCCGATACGATCAAATTCGGCGAGCAGGAACACAAGCTTTATCTGATGCGGATAGAGATGATTGACCGTTTAAGCGGTGTCTACTATTTTTCGGCGATGATGAAGGCTGTTGAAAGTCTGAATATAAAAATACCGGAGGAGCAGGTGCTTGTTTTCAGGATAATCGACAAAAAAAACAACGGATGGCTCAGGTCTTATGCAGGTTTTGACCTTTACGACTGCGGGAAGAAAAAATGAAAGAGAGATTGTTTTTCGTAATTTCTGCACTTTTTTGCGCGTCCTGCGGCATAGATGTCCCCGAAGCTAATGAATATGAGGCTTTCCGCTGTACCGAAGAGCCTGAAGCAAGGGTTTACTATCCGGAAGAAACAATGATCTTCAAGTTCAATATGCCGGTGAATCCAAACTCGCTGAGCGGATTCTCTGTTTCGTCCGAAAACACGGGAAAGCTCGATTCCATAGAGGTTTCAGGCAATCAAATCAGAATTCTGCCGCCGCTTCCGGCAGAGGACAATATTTTTGTGACGCTCACTTCAGCGCTGAAATCTATTGACAATAAACCTCTGATGACGGGAGAGCAGTTCACTGAAAACAAGGAGGTGAAGGAACTTCTCTATGAAACCGGCAAAAAACTCCCCGAAGTTGCCGAAATAATTCCAGATGACTCGAAAAGCAGAAGTATTGCCGTCCGCTTTGACAGTAAAGTCGAAATAAAAATCAGGGATATCGATCCAAGACCTGACGATATGATGAAAACAGGGGAGTGGTATGTTTTCCTATTCGGAAAAAGTATCGACAAATTCACTGTTTTGAGAGCGAAATCGGAGGAACGTGACTACGAACTTGAAAATGTCGGAATAACACTTCCTTCGAATGAGCCTGAAAAATCGGAAGTTTCTTTCGGGCAAACAGTGACAGACACCTCTTTCTCACTTTCTGTAAAAGGGGACGGTGTGATCGCGCTTTCCCTTGAAAACAGCTATTTTATATGCCGCAAAGGCTGTACAGCCGTTCTGGAAGGGCTCGAAGCGGAGAAAACTTATGAAGTCGAAGCTGAAATCTGGACAAAAACAGAAAAAATCAACCGTACTTTCGCCGTGAAAACCGACGAGGCTTCTCCTCACATAATGATCTCCGAAATCATGCATACGCCGTCGCTTGCACCTCAGAAAAGCTGGGAATTCGTCGAAATTTACAACTACAGCGCGATGGATTTCGACCTTGCGAACTGCTTTATTGACGACAAAAACGACGGGAAAGGGGTGGATCCTCTTGCCGCAAAAACAGAAGGAACAGAACTTGTGCTGCGCTCAGGCGGAACGGCCGTTATCACAGGAAACGAAGCGGCATTCGGCGACATTATACCGAAAGATGCACTCTGGCTTATTGTTGATGACACAACGATTGCCGATGCAGGGCTCACCGGCAACGAGTCCGTCCAGATCCTGTGCGACATCGACGATGTCAGGACCCTTGTTGCAGAGGCCGATCCGAGCGGATTCAAAACCGATAAAGGCTTTTCTTTCACGACCGACACAAGCGGAAAAAAATGTCAGTCGGAAGTTGAAAACGGAACTCCCGGAGTCTATGCGGAGTGCAGATAGTGGTTTTTATTCGTGATACTCGAATCCTGAAATAATGTCGTCTTCAGTATTTTCAAGGGTGTCAGGACCACAGCTTCTTACGACGAAACCTTCGCCTGAAAGTCCGGGAACCTGGTCGACTTCATGCACGTCGTAGAATTTTTCCCAGTAGTCCTTTGCCGGATCTCTTCCCGGAATGTCGGCTTTCATATTGGCTCTGATGTATTTCGCCCAGTCTTCGTTGCTCTGGTCCGGAATTCTGCCGTCTACAATTGTCATGCCGTAAATCTGGTGGGCGATTGAATTGACCTCGTGCTGAGTCAGTGTGATTTTGGCGATGTCTGTGAAGTATTTTACCTGTTCTTCGCCTATACCGGCGAATTTGCCGATAATGAATATCGTGGCACAGAGTCCTATTATTTTCGCGAACATGATTTCAATACCTCCTTTCCAAGATGCAACGCTCTTTCGTTTATGATTGAATCCAGCTCTTTCCCGACGAAAAGCGAGTTGCCGATGACATTGCAGAATGTTTCCTTGTCAAGCGAGAAAAGAAGCGAGTCGCTCACTGTTTCAGCAGTTGCGGTTCTCGGAATGTTCTTGACAAGCGCCATTTCGCCGAAAAAGTTGCCGGGTTTAAGGATGAGATCCAGAGTTCTCAAAGAGTTTTCAAAGCGTTCGAGGTGAATGCTCCCTTCCTGGATGATATAAAATTTGTCTCCAGTGTCCCCTTGCTTGAAAACAGTTGTTCCGGCCTTTATTCTCTCGGGTTTGAGATTCTTTATCAGATAAGAAATCTGTTTCTGGCTCATGAAGGCGAATACCGGAGATGCGAGAAGCATTTTGCCGAGGCGTATTTTTCCGGTGATACGCTCTCTGTTTTCTGTGTTCGCTGCGAGGAATTTTTCAAAGCCTTCGCGGCTTATCTCAAACACGGCAACCGGTGTCAGCGTTATTATGCTTGCAGTGCGAGGCCCTTTTTCTATCAGTGCTGTCTCACCGAATGAATCGCCGGTGGAAAGAGTTCCGACAATTTTGTCCGTTCCGTCTTTTTCCGAAACAACGACTTTCGCTCTTCCGGAAACTATCGTGTAGAAGTTGTCGCCTTTGTCTCCCTGCCGTATTATGGACGAGCCTTTCATAAAGCGGCGCAGTTTTATGTGTTTGCAGAGTTCGGTAAATTCTTCGTCGTTGAGTTCTGAAAAAAGAGGAATTTCTTTTAAGAATCCGATTATCTCCTCTGTTGCCGGCACATTTTTCGCGATGATTTTTCCGGCAATGTCGCGCATTTTTACGAGAGGTGTGACCACTACGCTTTCGATATTGCCGAGTGCAATCATGATAAATCCTGCAAGCGCGGTGACTGCCGGGGTTAAGAGAAGGATAAGTGTCAGCGTGGCAAATACGGCGGAAGCGGTTTCTCCGTTTGAGTAAGCTGCGTAAATATCGGAGAAAAGGTGGCTCATTGTCGATTTAGCCACACTCCAGAAGTAGCTGTATACAAGATATATCCAGATCAGTCCGATGCTGGAGACTATCATCATCCGGTCAGCTTCAGGTGAAAGTTTTTTCAGAGCGAAAATGTCCTTTATGAAGTGTTTTCTTATGTAGTTGAATGACTTCATGGTCCCAGGCATTGAGAAGTTGAGAATCATTGAAAGCGGTGAACTGTTTACCGGAGAAAGGGCGACAAGTCCGCATCCGGCCGAGATGACATTCATAACGGCCATTGCCGGACGCGCTATTCCGAGCTGCCACAAAAGGGCTGTTATTCCTGAAATGAAAAATGGGATGATGAGCAGCATTGCATAATGTTTCAGTGCGGCAGTCCTCCCTTTGCTTATTATCTGTGCCGATGAAGCGGTGAGGTAGAAAAGCCCGCACTTGCATTCGAGCAGAAGGCGCGGCTTGATGCCGTTGGCTGTGAGAGAAGCGGCTGAACAGAGAGCCGGGAGTGAAAGGATCACGAACAGAAAGACAAGAATGAAAAAAAGTGCGAAAAGATACGCGCTTCCTGAGCTCATCGCACCTTGAGTTATCGAAATGAGTATGTTTACTCCTTTCAGCGAGGGAGTAAGAAACGAAACGAGTGAAACTGCAGCCATAACTGCGAGGCACGGAACGGAAGTCAGAACTTTCCCCGTTACGGCAGAGAATGCTGAAGGTTTCAGCTCTTTCTGAGCCAGTATTTTCTTATAAAAAGCTTTTTTAGAGTCAGCCTTTTTCAATTCTCCGGCACATTCAGGGTCAAGCAGATTGTTCTCGTTCAGTTTCTCGATCAGTGTTATCAGTCTGTCGAAAACTGCAGTATCACCTTTGTCAAGCCTTGTCGCCGTGATATCTGCCAAGGTATTTTTGCCGTCGAGTTCGCTCAACAGTTTCTGTTCGTACATGTCAAGCTTGACAAAATTTCCGTCAGCTTCGGCGAAGAAAATCGAATCAGAAAATTTCGTGATCACGAGATTTCCGACCGGCTTAAGCACCGAAAGCCCGATATCACTTCCAACGAAAGAATTTTTCATCGTAAAACTCCTATTACAACCAGAACACTGATATAAGGATATTGAATAAGCAGCGATATTCCATTTTTTTTGAAAAAAACTAAGAAAATTCATTTTTTTAGTTGAAATTTAAATTTTATTTGCTACTATTAAACGTTCTATCATGTGGGGGGACCTCAATCGGAATTTTTTTTCCGGTTTTTGACCGTTTAAGGTGCATTTCTTTTTTCCCCGACAGCGTTTTTTTAACGCTTCTTTGGTTCTTTTTTCAATATAAATATCTGAATTATATTTTTTGAAATGCGTCCCCTCAATCTCTGTTCCGTTTTTATGAAACAGAAAAAAATATTTTTTTATAATTTTTACTAACCGAGTTCGATCATTTTGTCGATACAGCGGCGCGCTTTAATGATTGTATCGCTGTCGAGAATGATTTCTTCGCCGCCTTCGCCTTTGACTGTATTGTAGAGGTCAATAAGAGTCGTCGCCTTCATGTTCTGACAGATGAGGTTCTGAGCAAGAGGATAAAAGCGTTTTTCGGGGCAGTCGTAAGACAAATGCTCTACGATGCTGATTTCTGTTCCGATTATGAATTCCTTGTGATCAGATTTTTTCGCGAAATCCATGATTCCGGAGGTCGAACCGATATAATCGGCAAGTTCGGTGACTTCAGGTTTGCATTCGGGATGAACGAGAACAAGCGCATTGGGATGAGCCGCTTTAGCCTGATGCACGCTTTCAGCCGAAATTTTTGCGTGAGTCGGGCAGCCGCCGTTAAGAAGTTTGAAATTCTTTTCGGGAAGCTGTTTTGCCACGAACGCACCGAGATTGCAGTCGGGAATGAAAAGAATATTTTTGTTATCGAGTTTTTTTACGATTTTTACTGCCGAAGATGAAGTTACGCAGACATCGCAGATAGTTTTGAGCGAAGTCGTCGTGTTGATGTAGGCTACGACAGTGTAGTCAGGATAAGCCTTCTTCACTTCGGAAATGATATCCTTATCCATCTGTTCAGCCATAGGGCAGCCTGCGGTCGGATTTGCAAGATAAACCGTTTTTTCGGGAGAGAGCAGTTTCACGGTTTCGGCCATGAATCTGACTCCGCACATTATTACGGTTTTCTGCGGCGCGTCTTTCGCCTTTACGCTGAGTTGAAATGAATCACCTGTAAAATCAGCAACTTCCGTTATTTCTCTTGCCTGGTAGCTGTGGGCAAGTACGCAGATGTCTTTCTCTTTTTTAAGGCGCAGGATCTCCTGCTGGACTTGACTGATATTCATTTTTCACTCCTTTTTACGTTTCCGATATCGGTGACGATGCGGTAACCGGCGTTCGTGACGCGCATTTCCAGGCATCCGCGGCACTGCGCCGATTCTTCGCCCGTGCATATTTTGTTTTCGTATAGATCGTAAAGTTTCCGCACCGAAACAGGCGAGAGGTTAGGCATGACGACGTTAGCACCCGCTTTGAGTCCCATTTCGCGCCCCTGCGGATGGATCGTTCCGAGTGCTGTTGTCGCAGGAAGCAGTGCGTGCGGGAACATCAGGCGCAGGATCGAGACCATTCTCAGCACAAGTTCGAGTTCACCCTGCTTTTTGTCGGCAAACGGAGTCTTTTCATGCGGAATAAAAGGGCCGATCCCGATCATGTCAGGGTCAAGCTGCTGCAAAAAACGGAGGTCAGCCACCAGATTTGCAGTTGTCTGGAAAGGGGAACCTACCATAAATCCGGAGCCTACCTGATAGCCGATTTCCTTGAGGTCGAAAAGACATCTTTTGCGGTTTTCAGGCGAAAGTTCTGCCGGGTGAAGCAGGTGATAATGGCTGTCGTCGGCTGTTTCATGGCGCAGAAGATAGCGGTTCGCGCCGGCGTCAAACAACTTCTGGTAACTTTCACGCGATTTTTCGCCGAGTGAAAGAGTTATTGCGACATCGGGATAGGTTTTTCTGATATCCGAGACGATTTTACACATCCTTTCGTCGGTGAAATAGAGGTCTTCGCCTCCCTGAAGGACGAAAGTTCTGAAACCGAGAGAATAACCTTCCTTGCAGCACTCCATGATTTCTTCTTCGGTGAGCCTGTAGCGCACTGCATCGGTGTTGCCGCGCCTTATTCCGCAGTAGTAACAGTTGTTTTTGCAGTAGTTCGTCATTTCGATTAGTCCGCGGATATAAACGGTATCGCCGTAAACTCTTCTGCGAACTTTGTCTGCCGCGGTTCCGAGAGGGAAAGTCGCCTCTTTGCTTTCGATCAAAAGGGAAAGTCCTTCATCTGGAAGGTCTTTCTTTTCCGCAAGTTTTTCAATAAGTTTCATTATTTCAGGCTTAACGGTCATCTTGTCTCTCCATGAGCCTAAATCCGCGGTTTTTATAGCACCCGGCTTGAAAATCGTCAAATTATAATTTCTTGCCTAAAGCCCTCATGTTTGCTAAAAAACTGCGGTTCGTCAGACTGTTTGGGAAGAGATGGAATCAGGTGCAGGTTTTTACAGACGCGTTTTAGGAATCGCCGTTCCGATAGCGATACACAATTTAATGATTTCCGCGATAAACATGGCCGACGTTTTTATGGTCGGGCAGCTGGGAGAAGAGGCTATTGCGGCTCTCGGGATAAGCAACCAGCTGATGTTTCTCCTGATCCTCTTTCTTTTCGGGATGGGAAGCGGAGGTCAGATCTTCGTTTCGCAGTTCTACGGAAAAGGCGACCTCCTCAATCTGCGGCGCGTGATGGGGGCGATCCTCGGGCTCGGGATCTTTGTTTCGCTGGGTGCTTTTACCGGGGCGAGATTTTTCCCCGAAGCGATCGTCGGGCTCTTTTCGCATGATGAAAAAGTCGTCTCGCTTGCCTGCGAATATCTGAAAATCGTTTCGTGGAGCTACATTTTTACGGCGGTTTCCTTCATCTATCAGGTGGTTCTGCGAAGTACCGACAGTCCGCGTCTTCCTGTCTATTCGTGCGCTATGGCGCTTGTCATCAACATATTTTTCAACTGGGTCCTCATTTTCGGGCACTTCGGTTTTCCGGCGATGGGTATTCAGGGCGCGGCACTTGCGACACTTATCGCGAGAATTGCCGAAACCGCCTTCACGCTTGCTTATGCCTATATCAGAAAACTTGCCGCCGCTGCGGGATTCAGTGAGCTCGTGAGTGTGAAAAAAGAGCTTTTGAAACAGCTTTTTGTCACGGCGCTCCCCGTTTTCTTCAATGAGATCACATGGGCTTTGGGCATTCTTGCACTCAACTGGATCTATGCGAAACTCGGGACTGAATCGATTGCCGCGATCAACATTTCCGACAGCGTTACGAAACTTTTCTTCGCCGCTTTCATCGGGATCGGCAATTCCGGTGCTGTCGTTTTAGGGTATGACATCGGAGCAGGGATCGAAAGCGAAAAAGTGTGGAATACTTCGAAAAGACTTGTGAAACTCGCTATTTCGACAGGCGTTTTTCTCTCGCTTTTTGTCTTTCTTTTCACCGACCCGATACTTTCAGTTTACAATATTTCGGAAAGCGTCCGCGATCTGGCTTACAAAAGCACACTCGTCTGGATAATTTTCCTGCCGGTAGTCGCGTTCAATAACCTCAATATCGTCGGAATCTTACGCAGCGGAGGCGACACGAAGGCTGCGTTTCTCATCGATGTCGGCGCGCTCTGGCTCGTCTCAGTTCCCGTTTCTTTTGCCGGAGCAGTCGTGTTCCAGCTTCCGCTTTACTGGGTCCTCCTCCTCGGAAAAATCGAGGAAGCCATAAAATTCGGCTGGGGCTTCAAACGCTACATCTCGAAAAAATGGATCAAAAATCTGGTCAAGGAACTGAACTAAGAAATGATTTTCGTCAATCATGTTCGACAAAAATGCATGATTTCTTTCAATCACAAAATCTAACTTTTTTTATTTTTTCGTTTGACTTTATGAAAAAAGGCAATATATTTTGATAGAGTCCTTGGTTGGTGAAAGTCGGCTTCCACGCCGTGCGTTTCTTTGGAAACCTAGCCGCTGTCGGGACTCATTTTTTTCGCTGTAAAGGATTCTTTTCTGTATAAAATGCCCCATAAAATTGATTGCTCGGATCAAAAACATCGTGAACCAATTTAAATTTCTCTTTTATGAAATCGAAATATCTGAAAACATCGTGCTCATAAACTTGGAAAACAGCCCACAGGATGTAGTCGGCTACCTGCAAAAGCGGATGTTGAGAAGGCTGCTGCAGGAAAACCCGGATATTATTTTTATTTTCCGCGCCCCATTTATACTGAAATTTTTCGGTTGCATCCTTTATCGCTTCGGTCATATTCTGAATGCTTACGGTGTTTCCCATTTCGGAGAAATAAATGTCAATGTTTTTATATAGATGGACTCGATTTTTCAATAATTCGGTGACAAGAAATTTGTATAGTTTCTTGTCGCTCATATTGAATTTTTTGCGGAATACAGCCTCAATTTTACGAGCCACAATGATATATGCCTCAAAATCGGATTTTTTTAGCAGTTTAAAGACCCTTTCCCTGACTTCGTGACAATCTTTGTTGGCATGAAAGCCGTTCTTAAGATTTTTTATAGAAGGAATGTCCCGCAAATATTCATCTTCCTGAATTTCTTGTTTTAATTTGTTAAGATTCTCAAATAATTCTCGAGGATTGGCAGTTTGAACATAGCCGACAGAAAAGGTTTTGCTGGTCAACCCTTTTTCAAGCAAATTTTTGCCATGATGTCCTAAAATAGCAGGACTCCCGGATTCGTCAAAATAAAAAAACATTTTAATATCAAGTGGTTCCTGCATTTTTCCTCTTTATCTTTTTTAATAAACATAAAAAACCAGATAATTTAAATAAAGAAATCTTTATAATCAATTTTTTTAAGAGGTTTTTAATTATTCTTTGGAGTGCAGGATTAGAATGCAGAACTGAAAAATTTGCTGATTGCAAGAAGAAGAGTATTTTGGGGTGAACAAAGAACGGAGGAAAACAATGACATCAGAGAAAAAACAAGAAACAATTTGGGATTATGAACCGACGGAAAAAGAAATTAAGAAACTTTGCGAAGAGTTTGATTTAACAGAGGAAAATATAATAACCGAAAGCCGAGAAAATGAAAATTGCCGTTTAGCTTGCTTGTGCAATTTGTTTGCCGACAGAAAAAAATATAAAGATAGAGATAGAATTATTGAAGAATTTTCTGCAAAACAAAGAATCCCGTTTGATACCGCGATTGATGATCCGGAAAAGTAAAAAATTGAGCAAAAGGAATGAAAAAATAAAATGACTGAGGAGAACAGACGCAAAAAACCTGACAATTTGCCAAAAGTGCAATTTATAGATGATTTTTTTGAAGAATTAAAGGAAGAAATAAATGCGGCTTACCAATCTAAAGAGACCATCTGGGATCACAATCCGACAGAACAAGAAATTGTCAAAATATGCGAAGAAAGAAAACTGTCTCAACAAGAAATTATGATGGAAAGCAGGAAATCGGAAAATCGGCTTTTGTGTCTGATAGCGCTGTTTGAGTTAAGAAAAAATCGCAAAGAAGTAGAGCGAATCTGGCAGGAACATGATATTCTTTTTCCAATGATTCTTTAATAAATACAGGGAATAACAATGCCCTACCTTGACAATGCTTCTGTTCTGCGTTAGTTCAAGCAAGAAAAACGGAGG
>CACZFE010000001.1 GCA_902780365.1 uncultured Spirochaetales bacterium | reverse complement strand
TATTATGTAAAATATCTATTCACAAATAAAAAAAATTTTGATATAATGCAAATGAATTAGTAAATTCGGAGGATGTTTAAATGATATTCAAAGATTATTATAAAATACTAGGATTAGAAACCAACAAAGTTTCTTTGAATGAGATAAAAAACCGCGACAATGTGCTGACCTATCTCATTCATCTCGGTTATCTGAATTATGACAAATCAACAAAACTTTGTCGTATTCCGAACAAAGAAATCAGAGAAGAGTGGGAATCGG
Organism: uncultured Spirochaetales bacterium; assembly: GCA_902780365.1. GTDB lineage: Bacteria > UBP6 > UBA1177 > UBA1177 > UBA1177 > UBA1177. Next base: position 28,224 of record CACZFE010000001.1, on the reverse strand, counting down.
CAGTCGGTGATTCCGCGAATTTCAGCAAAATCGCTGAAATGATAAGAAATTCGGAAAAACTGCTGAAATGGACACAGCAGGGCGTTGCCGAAAGAGTCGCTGCAGCACTCGACGAAGCCCATGTTTCAGTTGCTGATCCGCTTGACTACAACGACGAATCATCACTTAAAACAGCAATAATTTTAGCGTATTACACGGCGAAATCGAAATACACGATAATCAAGGAACTTCCTGCGGGTTACGGTTTTGCCGATATAGGCTTTATCCCGCTTAACAAAAAAGATCCGGCAATGATTATTGAGCTTAAATATGACAAAGATGCAGACACAGCAATAACACAGATCAAAAACAAAAAATATCCCGCCGGTTTTGAGAATTATCTCGATAATCTGCTTCTTGTCGGCGTAAATTACGACAAAACAACCAAAGTCCACGAATGTGTGATCGAAAAATATCAAAAGTAGAACAAACCATGACTGACCTCGCACCGATAGTTTTTTTCGTCTATAACCGCCCGAAACACACGGAAACGGTACTTAACGCACTGAAAAAAAACACTCTCGCAAAAGATTCACTTCTTTATGTTTTTTCCGATGCCGCGAAGAAAGAAAAGGATTTTGAAAATGTGAACAGGGTCCGGGAAATAATCAATAAAATCGATGGTTTTAAGCAGGTTGTCGTCACCGAGGCTGAAACAAACATCGGCTGTGCCGATTCAATAATTTCGGGCATCACAAAAGTGATAAACAAGCACGGAAAAGCGATAATTATTGAAGACGACATTCTCACCGCTCCCAATTTTCTCGAATTTATGAACGAAGCTCTGGATAAGTATGAAAGCGACAAGCGGATATACTCAGTTTCAGGTTTTGTCCCGAATGAAAAAATGACAGAAATATGCAAGGATTTTCTGTTCTTAGCTTACCGAAATTCAAGTTGGGGCTGGGGGACCTGGATTGACCGCTGGAACGATGTTGACTGGGATATGCTGCAGTGGGAAAATATAAAAAAGGACCAAAACCTTTGGAAAAAACTCCAGCGCGGAGGAAATGATGCGCCATATTTGCTGAAATTACAGATGGAAGGCTTTATCGACTCGTGGGCCATCCGTTTTTACGCAGACAATGCTTTAAAGGATAAATACACTGTTTTTCCGACAAAAACTTTTGTAGAAAATATCGGGCTTGACGGCAGCGGAACACATTGCGGCAATGTTAAAAACAACAAAAAAATGCCAACTGAAATTGGTCAGAAAGTCGATTTCAGTTTTCCTGTCAAGTTGGAATTTGATAATAAAATCAATGACTTGTTCGCATCGAACTATAAATACGGTTTGAAAGACATCATCCGCCGAAAGATCAAAAACTGGCTTATAATTTTAAAAAGAAAGAGATGAAAGTTCTGTTTATAGGCACAGCAGACATAGCAGGAGGAGCGGCACTTCTTGCAGACAGTTTGTCTGAATTGCTTTCAAGTAAATACGAAATTGAAACTCTGTTTTTGGTTTCAGAAAAATTCTCCGATAAGAAAAATGTCATCGCAACCAGATCAAGACCTATTTGGTTTTTCGAAAAATGTTTTGATAAGTTTTTGAATTTATTGGGTTTTCAGTATTGTTTTATTCCATTGTCATCGAATAAAATCTTGAAAAAAGCCAAGGAATACGCTCCGGACATCATTCATCTTAACAACATTCATGGCGGCTATTTCCAGACAAATCTTCTTCCGAAACTTTCAAAAATTGCTCCTATTGTTTGGACATTTCACGACATGTTCCCAATTACCGGACACTGCGCTCACTCTTTTGAGTGCGAAAAATGGAAAACAGGCTGCGGAAACTGCGAGAGACTGGATATTTACCCGGCAATCAAAAAAGACCGAACAAAATTTCTTTGGAATTACAAAAAAAAGAACTTTAAATCTGCCAATTTCACAATAGTCACTCCGTCACTCTGGCTGAAAAAATGCGTTGAAGAAAGTTTCTTGAAAAACAAAGATGTCCGCCTCATCTACAACGGAATCGATCTCGAAAACTTTCAAAAAGCCGACAAAGCCGAAGCAAGAAAAAAACTCGGACTCCCAGATAACAAAAAAATAGTCCTTTTTTCTGCAAACGGAGGAGTGAAGAATCCGTTCAAAGGCGGCGAATTTGTTTTCCAAGCATTAAAAAAACTGAAAAACCGTAATGATATCCTATTTTTAAATATTGGCGGAGAAGGAAAACAAAAATCAGAAAACTGGCTTGATTTCGGCTATGTCAAAGAGCCAAAAACTATGGCTCAACTATATTCGGCATCCGATATTTATCTCTTTCCGACTTTGGCGGACAACTGCCCCTTGACTGCAATAGAATCCCTTGCATGCGGACTTCCGGTAGTCACCTTTGAAACTGGCGGAGTCCCCGAGATCGTTGAAAACAACAAAACAGGTTTCGTTGTTGAATACAAAAACGGAGAAATGCTGACAAATGCGCTCTCCAGACTGTTGGACGATGACGATTTAAGGCAGAAAATGTCAGAAAACGCTGTTTTAGCAAGCAAAAAATTTTCTTCCGAAAGGATGGCTGATGAATATTTTGACCTCTACAAAGAGCTCCTTCACTACAAAATCAACTCCTGACCCTCAGAAAAACATCACGAAATAGACCGGCAGACAGACGATTTTCCCTTTTTGATTTTCCTCAAGAACCAACTTTTCAATATATTTTTTGGCCGAAAAAACCAACTTTTCAATATAATTATTGGCTGAAAAAGTCAACTTTTCAATATCTTTTCAAGGCAAAAATGGCAACTTTTCAATATTCAAGCGAGTAAAAACCAGCATAACACCCTTTCGGGTATAAAACCATAGCAAAACTTTCGGATTATACCCTAAAAGGTATCATTCCACCGCTTTCATTCCGTCCAGAATGGCGTCTTCCATCGCGGAATATGTCCATTTCCCATATCTTCCGGCGAGTCTGACGGAGTTTTCGGCGCACCACTTTTCAATGAGTGCCATGTCGTCGAAATATTCTTTGTGGTAGATCACGTATCCGGCGTCAATTTTGCGGTAATCCATAAATTCGATGTCGTTTTCGGAACTGATCAGTCCCATTGCAAGAAGGAGTTCGACGCTTTTTTTGTAGAAAAGTTCCGTATCGATATTTTCTTCCTGGTGGGTAAATTCGATATATGCGCTTCCTTTGCCAGAAGGAGCCAATTTGCTGTAAATATTGGAGAAAGATCCGACTCGATAAGGCATGAATTTTTCTTCAGGAATGTAAAACCAGTGTCCGGGATGTCCGCACGGCTTTTTGAAAGCGGCATTGAAATAGCTGACGTGCGCGATTTTCAATCTGTCTGCAATTTCACGTGCCGGAAGTTCTGCCAAATTGGTAAGAAGTTTCAGGAATTTGTTGAGCGGGATCGTGCTGATGAGCGTTTCATACTCGATCTCAGTGCCGTTACTTAATTTTGCGACTTTCTTCGAAGTATCGATCGAAAGAGGCTCTGCGTTGAAGATGAATTTCTCTTTTTCACAGAGGTCGAAAAGCTTTTTCGGAAGTTCTCCGATACCGTTTTCCTTCGGATAGAAAAATTTCGCATTGTAACCGATATTTTTTTGTTCCGGCGCGGTCACGGCACCTTCTATCACCTGCTCCAGCGTGGGTTTCGGCACGTAGTAGTCGCACCAGTGGCTCGCATAGTCCTTCGGGTGGACAGTGTAGATCTTCGTGTTGTAAGGGATCATGAAATGCTTTGAAATTCCTTCTCCGAGATAGGCCATGCACCATTCGTAGAAATTTTCCTTCGCCTTCGACTTGTCGTTTTCGTAGTATGCTTTGACAAAGCCCAAAACGCACTCTTTTATCACCTGCGGCGGCAAGCCGAAAGTGTTAGACTGAAAAGGATACTGCGTAAAAACATTGTGCGAAAAGACAAAAGTTTTGCGCTCAATTTCAACTGTATTTTGCCCGAAAAGCCGCGTCATCAGTGAACGAACCTCGGATGTTTTCACGTGAAACCAATGCCCTGTCTGGTCAAAAACAAAGCCTTTTTTCTTCTCGCTCGTGCAGATCCCGCCGACATGGTCACTCTTCTCGACAACGATAAAATCGGTCCCTTTCGCGTGATACGCAGCCGACAAACCCGTGAGTCCGGCACCTAAAATAAGTGTTTTTGTTTTCATCCTTCCCCTCCTCAACTACAAAAGCGGTGTCATGTAAAGCGGCAGATAAAAAATTCCGTTTTTTTCCGCAACATCTGATGTGTGTAAAACGATAGGCGATGCAACCTGTTCCGCGTATTTCGCCGAAAATTTCCCAAGCGAAGTCGTTGTGTATCTGGTTGACGATTTCACTTCAATCGGTGAGATATTGTGCCTGTTTGTAAGAGCGGGCTTCTGCAAGAGAAAATCTATTTCCATGCGCCCGGCGGCATCGCTTTTTGAATAAGACGAGAAAAAATAAAGTTTATGACCGGCTGCGCAAAGCATCTGGGCCACAATGTTTTCGACAAGCATTCCTTTATTTATCTCAAGTTTGTCAAGCAGAAGCCTGCTGTAAAGTTTTTCTGCGGCTATAGTTTTTTCATCGAAAGTATGCGAAATCAAAAGCCCCGTATCAGCCATATAACATTTGAGCGAAACAATGTCTGTTCTCATTTTGAGACCGACTGTCGGTTCGGTAACACCATAGCAGATGTTGACGATTTTGGCATCCGAAAGCCAGAAAAACGAGCTTTCATAACTGCGGTAACGTGCCGTTTCTGAAATATCTGAAAGCCTGAACCGCTTTTCGTGCCGCTGCAACTCGGAAGGAATCCAGTCAAAGATGCTTTTGACTTTGGTTTCGTATCCTGCTGCATATTTTTCTATGTCGGCACGATATAAAGCCAGGATATCACGTTTTACCGAATCAACTTCATCGAAATTTTTTGTTTCGACAAATGCGAGTACAGCCTGCGGCATTCCGCCGACAATCATATACTGGCGGAAAAGATCCATTGTTTTGCGGTGTACCGGTCCGAGCGGCTGCCTGTGTTCGAAGCAGTATCTGATAAACGGCATAGTCGTTTCATCGCCCAAAGCCCAGAGAAATTCCTCAAAATCCATCGGATACATCGGAATCCTGAGCTCTTCGGAAGGAATGACGATATCCTTAACATTGCGGTTGATGCTGACCAGAGAGCCCGTTTCAATATAGTCGAATCTGCCGTCAGCAACAAGATATTTGATGGCGGCTCTCGCCTTCGGATAAAGCTGGACTTCGTCAAAAATTATAAGCGTTTCTCTCTCATAAAGTTTGACCCTGAAATAAGTTGAAAGCTGCATGAAAAACATATCAAGGTTTGGAAGATACTCGTCAAATATTTCAATAAGGCGTTTGTCCGCATGGTTGAAATCAACGAGAATATAGGATTTATACTCGTTTTTTGCGAACTCTTCGGCAATATAACTTTTGCCGATACGCCTGGCGCCGTCAATCATTATTGCGGTTTTACCTTGCCGTTTTTGTTTCCATTGAAGCAGCTCGTCATAAATTTTTCTTCTCATTCCGATTCTCTTTTTTCACGATTCCCGAAGATCAAAAATGCAATTTTTGCACGATTCCGCGACTTCGAAGCAGCCAAATTCGCACGATTCCGCAAGATAATAGATGAAAAAAGGGGTTTTTCAAGTTTTTTCGACCTACTTCAAATCAGCCCAGCTTTCGCCCGTTTCGTAGTTGACATCGAGCGGAACGTCGAAAACTTTGCCCGCTTCGCGCATTTTTCCGGCGCATTTTTCGGCGATATCGAGCCTGTTTTCGGGGATCTCGATGATGAGTTCGTCGTGGATCTGTAGTAAAATCCTTGCTTCGGGACATTCCTGCTGCAGCATTTTGTAAACCAGAACTGTTCCCTGCTTGATGATGTCGGCAGCAGTTCCCTGGATCACGGTATTGACAGCCATTCTTTCGCCCGATTTCGCGATATTTTTATTGCTTTCGGCAAGTTCCGGGATGTAGCGCCTGCGCCCGAAGTAAGTTTCGACATATCCGTTTTCCCGTGCATCGCGGATCGTGCCGTCGATAAACTGTTTGATCTTCGGATAGCATGCGAAGTAGTTGTCAATGTATTTTTTCGCAAAAGCGATATCCACGCCGGTATCGACCGAAAGTTTGTATGCCTGCATTCCGTAGATTATTCCGAAGTTTACAGCCTTTGCGTTGCGGCGCATCTCTTTGTCCACCAGCTCGGGCATCGTGCCGAAAATAGCGGCTGCGGTGCGTGTGTGGATGTCCTCACCGTGCTTGAAAGCTTCGATAAATTCAGGCTCCTGGCTGAGTGCGGCAAGAATTCTGAGTTCGATCTGGCTGTAATCCAAAGATAAAAGTTTAAATCCTTTTTCAGCGACGAAAAGTCCTCGGATCTTCTGCCCGTCTTCAGTACGCGTCGGGATATTCTGCAGGTTCGGTTCCCTGCTCGCAAGGCGGCCGGTAGCAGCGAAAGTCACGATGTAAGATGTGTGCAATCTTCCATCGGCTGCAGTTTTTGCGGCGATCGGCTCGAGGTAAGTCGAAACGAGTTTGGAGTATTTTCTGTTCTCGATGATCAGTTTAGGCAGCGGATGATCGTTTTCCTCGGCAACTTTTTCAAGGATATCATGGCCTGTGCTGTAGCCTGTTTTCGTCTTTTTCCCGCCTTTGAGCTGAAGTTTGTCGAACAGGATTTCGGCGAGCTGTTTCGGCGAATTGGGATTGAAAACTGTTCCGGCTGCATCGTAGATCTGCTTTGTCAGATCGTTGATCCTGCTTAAAAATTCGTTTCTAAGTCTGCTCGTTTCGTTCAGATCGACCTTTATTCCGTTCTGCTCCATCGCCCGGATGACTTCAAGGTGCGGCATTTCGATTTCGCTTATCAAAAATGACTTGTCGGCTTCTTTCTGCTCGATTCCGGCGCGGAGCTTTTCCAGAAAAGCAAAAAATGATTCTTGAGACTCCCTGTTCACCTGCCCGAAACCGAGTGCTTCAGCAATTTCTTCCGGGCTGTATCCGTGTCTTCCGCTGTCGTGGCAGAAATAGTAAATCTGCAGGTCGATGAACTTTATTCCTTTAGGAAAAGGCGCATCAAGAAACTCTTTCACCTCGAAAGAATAAACTGTCGAGCCTTCGGGGAGATCTTTTATCTCGCAACTTTTGAATTTTCCATCTTTCGCGACATAAAAACTGCCGTAAAAGGTGCTTCCGTAAAGGGTTTCACCGCTTTTAAGCTCAAAATCGACAGCTTCCCATTTTTCGTGAAGCTCAAAAACTTTTCTCGGTTCTATATCCGCTTTCGGTCCAGAGGAAAAATCACTCTCCATTTTTTTTAAGATCGACCTGAAACCAAGGTCGGAGCATAGTTTCGCGAGTTTTTCGACATCCGGTTTCTCCCAAGGTTCAAAACATTTTTTGCAGCCTTCCAAATTTACCGAAGAATCGAGTTTTATAAGAAATTTCGAGAATTCAAACTGCTCCTTATTTTCCGCAAAACCCTTTTGCAATGCAGGTTTCAGCTCATTCAGATTCTGATAGATATTGTCAGCGGATCCGTATTTGTTTAGAAGTTCGGCGGCGGTTTTAAGACCCACTTTCGGCATTCCCGGAACATTGTCGGAACTGTCGCCCAAAAGTGCGAGAAAATCGAGCATCTGACTCGGCAGAACGCCGTATTTTTCCTTGACGCCCTCGGTATCGATGATCTTGTCCTTCATGCTGTCGTACATTCTGACGTTTCCGCCGACAAGCTGCATCAGGTCCTTGTCGGAAGAGACGATGATGATCTCTTTTTCAGAATTGTTTGCGACGATGGAAGCGATAATGTCATCAGCTTCGAAGCCATCGTAAGCGAAAACAGGGATGTTGAGCGCGTGAAGCATCGGTTCGATCAGCTCGAACTGTGATTTCAGGTCAGGGTCGACCTCCTTTCTGTTCGCCTTGTACTCGGGGTAAGCCTTTTTCCTGAAAGTCTCGGTCTTGCTGTCAAGCGCGGCGACTGCGGCAAAACCCTCGAACTTCGAAATCGTCCTGAGAAACATATTTATAAAGCCGTATATCGCATTCACCGGCCTTCCGTCAGGCGATGTCATCGGCGGCAGAGCATGAAAAGCCCTGAAAATATATGAACTCACATCCAGAATCGCGATTTTTCCCTCGTTTTGCATTGCATCCTCCTCAAAAAAACAGGCAATTTTATGAAAGTCGGAGCAATTTACAAAAAAATAATTCCTGCTAAAATACTGTGGTTTTTTTAAAGACTTATTGCGGAGAAAAAGATGAAAATCAACAGAACGATTTTTAGACAGTATGATGTCAGAGGCTATGTAAATGTCGATTTAACTGATGATTTTGCCTACAATCTGGCCCGCGGCTGTGCAAGTTTCTACAAAAAGAAACTTCCTTCTTTCAAAACGGTTTCGATCGGCCACGACGCGAGACTGAGCTCGCCTTCTTTTGCCCAGGCAATGATAAAAGGCTTCAACGACAGCGGGATCGATACTGTTTTTCTCGGCATGATCCCGACAGGGCTGTGCTATTTCTCGATGTTCAATATCGATGTTCAGGGCGCGGTCATGATCACAGGCAGCCACAATCCGCCTGAATACAACGGCTTCAAGGTCAACCTCATCGACCTGCCGGTTTACGGTGACGGAATTCAGGAAATTGCGGATATCATGGAGGCTGACGACTTCCTCAACCCTGAAAAGAAAGGCACGAACCGCGAATACAACATAATTCCTGACTTTGAAAAGTTCATTTTCAAGACGATACACATTGAACATCCCGAAAAAATCAAACTCGTTGTCGATGCAGGCAACGGTGTCGGCGGCTTTGTAGCTGTTCCGATCATGCGCAAAATGGGGCTCAACGTCATCAGCATTTTCGAGGAGCCGGACGGCAGATTCCCGAACCATCACCCCGATCCGACAGTCGAGGCTTACATCCAGAAGATGATCGCTGCGGTAAAGGAAAACGGCGCGGACCTCGGTATCGGTTTTGACGGTGACGCAGACAGGATAGGAATCGTTGACAGAAACGGAAAGATCATCTGGGGAGACAAGATCCTCAATATTTTCGCAAGAAGCGTTCTCGAAGAAGTTCCGGGCGCAGCGATAGTAGGCGATGTAAAGTGCAGCAAAACTCTTTACGACGACATCGCGGCTCACGGCGGCAAACCGGTAATGTGGAAGGCTGGACACTCGCTGATAAAAGCGAAAATGAAAGAGATAGGAGCTGCTTTCGGCGGCGAAATGAGCGGACACGTCTTCTTCAAACAGCGCTTCTTCGGATATGACTGCGCGATCTATTCCGCATTCAGAATGCTTGAGATAATTGGAAAACACGGAGCCGATTTCGACAAACTTCTCGAAGGGATCCCGGAAACTTTCTCGACTCCGGAACTCAGGATCGAAGTCGACGAGACGAAGAAATTTCAAATCGTTGAAAACGTTGTGAAATTCTTCAAAGACGGCGGTTACGAAGTCAACGACATCGACGGCGTCAGAGTCACTTTCAAAGACGGCTGGGGACTTATGAGACCAAGCAACACGCAGAACGTCATCGTCATGAGAGTCGAAGCCGAAACGCCTGAAAGAATGGCCGAAATCAAAAAACTTCTCGAAGACAAACTCAACGAATTCAACAAGTAACTCAATCAAAATCCTTAACATTCAATTAAATCCAAGAACATAATTTTCAACACATTTTCAACTTTTTATTTCCAATATTTTCAGGTATTTAAATAATTTTTTCTAATTTTTGTTAGAATTTTATTGACAAATAAAAAATCAAAATTAAATAATTTATCGTCTTTTTATTGTTTTTTTAAAAGAGTAATTTTATGAAAAGAAATCTTTTGAAGATTTTTGTTGTCGCCGCAATGTTGTTTTCTTTCACTTGTATTTTTGCAGCCGAGATCCACTGCAACCCCGACACCAAGACATGCCACAAATCTGACTGCCGCTACTACAACTGCAAAGGCTGTACTAAAGTTTTCGCTTCTGAAGAGGAAGCTTTGGAAAACGGCTACAAATTCTGCAAAGTCTGTGCAAAAGAAAAAAAGGACTCTCCTAAAAAAGGCAAAAAGTAGGTTTCATCTTTGCCAACCAAAACTTGGGCCGGTGTCACGCCGGCCTTTTTTATTTGTGCCTGAATCAGAGTATTCCTCTGAAATATTCGATCGTCTGCTTCAATCCGTCGTCGAGCGGAACAGCAGGTTCCCAGTGAAGCAGTTTTTCCGCCAGAGTTATATCCGGCTTTCTGCGCTTAGGATCGTCGCCGGGAAGCGGCATATATTTAAGTTTTGAGCTGCTTTCCGCTATTTTAAGGACTTTTTCCGCAAGTTCTATCATTGAAAATTCGCCGGGGTTTCCCAGATTTACAGGCCCCGTAACGGAATCGCCGGAATCCATGAGAAGAAGCATTCCGCGGATAAGGTCGTCAACGTAGCAGAAGCTGCGGGTCTGCTTTCCGTCACCGTAAATCGTTATATCCTCGTTCTGCAGAGCCTGTATGATGAAATTGCTTACGACTCTGCCGTCGTCAACATTCATATTTGGTCCGTAAGTGTTGAATATTCTTGCTATTTTTATGCAAACACCATGTTGACGGAAGTAGTCGAAGAAAAGTGTTTCCGCACCGCGTTTTCCTTCATCGTAGCAGCTTCTGACACCGTGCGGATTGACGTTTCCCCAGTAACTTTCAGGCTGCGGGTGGATCAGCGGATCTCCGTAAACCTCGCTTGTGGAAGCCTGAAAAACTTTAGCATTCCATCTGAGGGCGAGATCAAGTGCGTTGACTGCCCCCAAAACCGTCGTTTTGTAAGTTGCGATGGGGTCTCGCTGATAAAATATCGGGCTTGCGGGGCATGCAAGGTTGAAGATTTCATCTACATAAAAATTGTATGGTTCGGTCACATCGTGAATGATCAGGTCAAAGTCGGGATCCTGCTTCAGATCCTGTATATTTGCAAGTCTTCCGCTTATCAGGTTGTCCATGCAGACAACGTGGTCACCGCGTTCCAAAAGGGCTTTGCAGAGGTGCGAGCCTAAAAAACCTGCTCCTCCGGTGACAAGGACTGTCTTTTTTACCGGCGTTCTCTTCATCAGTCCAGCCTCACCATTTTTGCAGTCGCTTCAGCTATCAGCACTTCTCCGAGAGTGATTTTTCCTGTCGTGCAGAGGATGCGGCCTCTTTCCGATTCGACACAGCCTTCAACTCTCACCGTTTTGTTTGAGGGCATCGGTTTTCTGAAGCGGACGCTGATCTCGCCGGTCACACCTTTCTGGTCGTGGGTGAAAGCAGCATAAGCCATTATCTCGTCAAGCAGAGTCGAGATTATTCCGCCGTGGATTATCCCTTCCCAGCCGCAGAATTTTTCGGGGACCGCTATCTCCGCCCACGCCGCCTTTTTTTCGTTGTCGCGGTGTATGTCAAGATGAAGACCGTCGGGATTGTTTTTTCCGCAGACAAAACATTTTTCGCTGAAATTCACTTCCATTTTAATTTCTCCAACAAAAAAACGCCGTATTTTAGGAAAAAATGCGCTTTCGGCAAAAAAATCTTATTCTTATTACAATATATTTTGACATCGGGCGTTTTTCGATGATATGTTTTCAAGGTTTTTTACATTTGGAGGAAAAAATGAGAGTTGAGCAGATTTCGGTGCTTTTAAGAAACGAACCCGGTGTTTTGAAAAAAATCCTGGAATCGATAAGTGACGGCAACATAAATATTCTCGGTCTTACCATCAACGAAACAGCCGCTTTCGGTGAGCTCAGGCTTGTTGTGAGCGACACGAAAAAGACCCGCGACATTCTCAAAAAAATGGATCTTTCGCACAATGTTGTAAAGATAATCGTCGTCGATCTCAAGGACAAACCCGGACAACTGCTTGAAATAGCGCGTCTTCTCAGCGAGAACGACATAAACATCGACTACATCTACACGCTGGCATCCGGCAAAAATTCGGCTTTCATCGCAATAAAAACTTGGGATATGGCCGCAACGGAAGAGATTCTTCTCGCCAACAAAATAAAGATCGTGACCCTTGAGGATTTCTCTAAATAGGAGGGTTTTATGCCTAGGATTTTTGTACTTTTGACAATTTTCATTTTCAGTTTCGCCATTTTCCCGCAGGAAGCGCCTGCCGGAGACGAACAGGAAAAAACCGCGGAAGGAACCGCGTCAGAGGCTCCGGCTGAAGATAAAAAGGCGGATGAAACCACTTCGGAAGAGGCCGCTCCCGCCGAAACCGAACAAAAAGAGGAACCGGCTGAAACTTCGGAAGCACCGGCAGAAAACGCTGAACAGCCTGCCGAAACCGCAGAAAAAGAGGAAGCCGAGCAGGACGGACAGGAGTTCGTCGCCGACGAAGAACCTCTCACGGACGCGCCTCTGGTAAAGATCCAGCAGGGAAAACCGGTAAAATATTTCGAGCTTTACGGATATTTCAATGTCGCCAACACTTTTTCCTACAACATGAAGCTGAGCGACAACAACCCCTACATGGCTTCGAGAAACACGATAAACAACGTCGTTACAGACGAGACCACCGGCGAGAAAGTGACCCGCAAAACAAACGAGCACGTTCTCAACTGGGCTTGGCTCAAACTTCATCTTGAACCTGTCATCAACATAGCCGAAACTATGGAGATCCACACGAAACTCTCTATTTTCGGCAACACTGCGATGGGAGCAGACAACTACGAGTTCGACAAAAAGGAAAACGGGCTTCTCCGCGACGCACAGCTTTCAAATTCGGCAAACATAGTTTTTGAAGGTCTCTGGGGCGTTTTCGACACGCCGATAGGCCAGCTCAAAGTCGGAAGAATGCCTTTCAGCTGGGGCCTCGGTATCCTTTACAGCGACGGGAACAAGTTCAATTCCCTTTCGACCGGCAACTATCTTGACAGGCTTCAGCTCACGATCCCGATCATGGGATTTAAGATCATCCCTGCTTTCGACCTCGCTTCGACAGGACTTCTCGACAAATATCACGATTACTTCATCGACGCTTCGCAGAAGGACGACGGCTTCAACGTCAGCCTTATGTTCACGATGCAGGAAGACGATCCGGCAGTGCTTGAAAACAAGATCCTGAACGAGAAAACCGTTGTCGAAGTCGGTGCGATGGTAATGTTCTCGTGGAAAAACAACGCTTCGGGCGAATGGGCGAAAACGGACGAACAGGACGGCACTGTAGAGCCGACTGACGATCATTTCGTCGATCCCGACACTGTTTACGCCTTCACTGGACAAGGCGCGAAACTCTGGAAACTCGATGCCTGGCTGAACCTTTACTACAAATTTTTCGCTTTCAAAACAGAACTTGCTTTCCTCACCGGGAGCATCGGCAAAGTCCGCCTCGAAGACGGCCGCGACAAATCGGTCAAAACGCAGATGGTCGGATGGGCTGCAGATCTGGGATTCCGCGTAATTCCTAAAAAATTCCACATCGGTCTTCTCACCGGTATCGCTTCTCCAGACGATGCTGACAATGTTCAGGCTGATTCGTGGGGCCTTCCGGGGAATTCGATCAACAACTCTTCGACAAAAAGCGACCGCACTGTCGAGAACTTCCGTTTCAACAAGGATTACAACTTCAACTCGGCTTTGTGGAACCAGTTTTTGGGAAAATTCACGGCAGGTTACTACGCAAGTTTGACTCTCACCTACTTCTTCCTTGACGATTTGAAAGGATACGTCGGAACCACATACTCAATGGCTCTCAAAAAGAACAATTCGCTCGGCGGGAAAGGACTTCCGGACGCGATCGAACCCTTTATCGGCATTGACTACGCGAACAAAAGCGGAATGCGCACCGGACTCAGATACCAGATCGGCGTTCCGTTCTCCGGACTTGACACCGACGAGCACGACACGTCGCTTTTCCACTATCTCAATGTTTATCTCGGCGTAGTTTTCTAAGATTTTTTAAATTTCCGAAATTTTTTATCTGACGCAGTAAGCGTTGTAGGGAACGGCTCTTTTGCCGTGAGAAACTCTTGTGTTTTTGAAGCTGATGACCCAGAAATTGTCAGTGCCTGTTACCTGTGAAGCGGACCAGAACCAGCCGTTACCGGGAAGGTCGAATCCTCCTCTGCGGCAGCCGCGGCAGTCCTGCTTGTCGTAGTCGTTCAGGCTGAGTTTGCCGTTTTTGTCGCTGATCGCGCATTTTCCGCCGGTAGCGGTTTCGGGGCATTTCTGAACTATCGAGCGAAGTTCGTCGATGGTTGGAAGGCGCCAGTCTTTGAATCCGTTTTCTTCAAGATTTTCGCAGTATTCGTAGGCTTTTTCCCAAGTTGCCATAAACACAGGATATTTTGCCCACTGAAGTTGTTTTGCCGGAGCAGCGGCAGCGGGTTTTGCAGCCTGTTCGGGCTGTTTTGTCTCAGCCGAAACAAAGAAGCAGCTGAAAACGACTGCAAGCAGCAGTAATGCGGTTTTTTTCATTTTTTCCTCCAAAAGTTAATTAAACCAAAAACAGCCGCGTTATATAAATTAGTGGAATTTGTGTCAAGGAATCCGAGACTGCAAGGTAAACAGGGTATGATCTGCAAAAACTACTTTTTTTAAAAAAATTATCAGAAAAACCGGCACTATGTGCAACTAAACTATTGTGTTTTTTTTCAATTTGCTGAAAATTGAATGTTTTTGGATTTTTTCAGGGAGGATTCGATGAGCAGGTTTTTCAAGGTTTTAATGATTTCGGCGCTTTTTACGCTGATTTTCGCAGCGTGCGGTTCTTCTGGAAACAACAAAGAGCCGGGCAGAGAGGAGTATGAAGGCGACGGAACCGAAGAGTTCGTAACAGTCGGAGGCTCTTCGCAGGAAAAAGGTGATGCGAACGGCGGAGACTATGGCGACGAAGAAGCTGCGGCCGATTCAGGTGACGCGGCGGCACCCGGTGATGACAGCGGCGATGCGGAACGCGAGATCGTCGAATCGGATATCTACAAGTTCGACGGAAACGTTCTCTGGCTCGCAAATCAGTATAAAGGTCTCATTGCTGTCGATATCAAAGATCCGGAACACTTGAAAATCCTCGGCACTCTCAGATTCAAAGGATATGTCGGCGAAATGTATCTTCAGGAAGGGAGAGCTTATGTTCTTGTAAGTTACACGAACGAAAGTTACGATTCAGGCGAGATCTACTACTATAACAGAACTTCTTCAAAACTTATGGTCGTAAACACCGAAGATCCTAAAAACCTCGAACTTCTGGGCGAATTCGAGCTTGACGGCTGGATCACCGATTCAAGACAGGTGGGAGACGTCATTTATGTCGCATCGACCGAATACCGCTACTATTGGAACGACTGTGACGGCGACAGCGGAACATACGGTGCGGACCAGATCTCGATCATGTCTGTAAACATCAAAGATCCGAAAAACATAAAACTGGTCGACAAAGTCGCTCTTGACGGATATTCTTACACGCTTTACGTCTCGCAGAAATCGATCTATGTCGCGGAAGCCAACTACGACTATTGGAACGACGATCACGCCGAAGGTTATCCGGTAACGTTGTTCGATATCAGCGATCCGGAAGGAAAAATCGTAAAGAAAGCCGAATTCAAGACTGACGGCTTCATGAGCGACCGCTGGAAAATGCACGAAACAGGTGACAAATTCTTCGCTGTCAGCTCGTCAACAAGCTGGGGAAACGGCGATTCCTTCATCGAAAGTTTCGATATCAGCGACCCTGAAAACGTAAAAAGACTCGACAAACTCATTTTCATGACCAACCAGCAGCTTTACGGCACGAAATTCGAAGGCGACAGAATGTATGCTGTCACTTATTTCCAGCAGGATCCGCTCCACGTCATTGACATTTCCGACCCGGCGAACCTCAAACAGCTGGGCGAACTTCAGGTCCCCGGCTGGTCGACCCATCTTGAAGTCAGAGGAACGAGGATCCTTGCGACAGGCCGCGACGGAAACAACTCCAAAATCAGCCTTTATGATGTCGCTAATCCCGAAAACCCGAAAGAAATCAACACTGTAACGATCGGCTCGGGCTATAGCTACAGCGAAGCCGAAGACGACTGGAAAGCGTTCAAGATTTTCGACGAACTCAACCTCATCCTCTACCCTGTCACGGATTACGGCGAAAACTGGGAGACCCGCTACAAACTTTATCTTGTCGATTTCGACCTTGACAAAGGCCTTAAAACCCGCGGATTCATCCAGTCTGACAGCTACATCAGACGCGGCGTGGCGATACAGGATCTCATTTTCAGCATCGGCGAAAACCACCTCGTAACTGCTGACGCGACCGACCGCGACAAACCGAAAATCCTCTCGGAACTTACCCTCGCGACCAATGTTTCCAATGTCGCGAAATGCGGAAATTCGCTCTGCAGTCTCTACGGCTCTCAACTTTCCGTTTACGACAAAGAAAACTTCGACAAACTGTGGGAAAGCAAGCCTCTCGACAGCTATTACTACGACATAAAAATGACCAAAAACAGCAAGTATGCCTATATCTACAATTACAGATACACCTACTACGGATACGACGACGGTCCTTACGACGAGGGCGAAGAGAACAGCGATCCCAAGACACCGGCGATCAAAGTCATAAAGTTTGCCGATAACGGCAAATTCGAAGAAGTCGGCGACTTCCCGTTCGATGCAAAGATCAGTAACGAAGAGAGGGTCGTTTCCGAAAACAACGTCATTGCAGCGCTTTCCTGGCAGGAAATGATTTATGAAGACGACTCCTTTGAACAGGAAAGAAAAATAATGTTCTTTGACATGAACGATCCCGCAGAGGGAATAAAAGAGACTGATATCGATTTCGACTACGAAACCCTCAGCTACACGACCGGCATTTTTCTCCACGGGAACACTTTCTGGACAAGCGGCTGCAAACTCAAAAAAGCCGATGAAAACGGCGACCAGTATCTCTGCTATGCCCTTCCGTTCGACGTAAGCGACCCGAAAAACCCGAAAGCAGGCAAAAGAGTCAACATCCCCGGCGAGCTTGCAGGAATAAGCGAAGACGGAAAATATCTCTACACAAAAACTCCGGAAATTTATCACTATGACAACAGTGAAAATTCCGACTCCGAAACCTACTACTGGTCAAGTTCAAGCGATTACGACTTCTATATCCTTAAACTCAACGAGGACAAAGCGGCTGTAAAAGTTGTCACACAAGAGACTCTCTCCTATTCCTACGGATACGACGGCGACGTATATGAATCTGTTTACGACAGCGTCTACCCGAAAAACGACAAAGTTTTCTTCGTAAAAGTTTCTACCGGCGAACAGTGGAACACCTGCTCATACAGAACGGAAAAACATTACGAAATCAGGATCGTTTCGGCTTCCGACGGCAAAGAGACCTACAAAAAATCGTTTGACAACGCGAAATCGGTCCTTGATGTCAACGACGGCGGGATCCTTCTTTCGACCGCTGACGGATGGACTTACATCTCTCCTGACGGCAAGGAAAAATCGGGCAGCGAAAACATTTCCTCGGTTTCTTCCTATGGCTACGACTACTACGATTCATACTATTACTACTACAACGCGAAACCGCAGCTTATCGACGGAAAAATTTACATCGCAGCCGGCTGGGACGGCATCTATTCGCTCGACGTGAAATAAATCTGATAAAAATACCGACATTTATTGAATTTTTTCTTTGTTTAATTAAAATATCGCCCGAAATCTGTTTGCGGGGGAAACCATGAAATTCCTTTCAATGAGCCTTACAGACAAAGGGTTGGTCAGAAAAAACAACGAAGACCACATTCTTGAAGCGCCCGAACTCGGACTTTTCGCGATCGCGGACGGCATGGGCGGCGAACTTTGCGGAGAAATCGCTTCCGAAACAGCGATAAACGCCCTCCGTGATTTCGTGACGGAAAACCGGGCTGTGATCGACGCCTTCCAGATGAATTCAAGTGCCGAGAACAAGACTCAGGTGCTTGATATGCTCGCAGATGCGCTGCGCCACGCGAACGCAAAAGTTTTCAAAGAGGCGACACAGCGCGATATCGACGGCAAAATGGGAACGACCCTCACCGCTCTTCTCGTGATCGACAACACCGGATTCATGGTCCATGCAGGCGATTCCAGGCTTTACATGATCCGCGCGGCAGAAGTCACTCAGATCTCAACCGATCACACCCTCATCAACGACTACAGACGTCAGTTCGGCGACTATTCAGGCATTTTTGACGCAAAATTCAGCGGAGTCCTTACAAAAGCGGTCGGTATTCAGGAGTATGTCGAACCCGAAAAACTGACATTCGCGATCCTTCCCGAAGACAAGTATCTCCTCTGTTCAGACGGTCTTTACAACGGTTTGGGCTACGATATTCCCGATTTCGGCGATGTTTTCAAAGAAAATTTCGAAGACGCGGCAAAAGAAAAGGAACGGCTCAAAGAGGCTATGCGCAACCTCACCGATATCGTCTACAAAAACGGCGCGCCCGATAACGTCTCGATGATACTCGTTTCGGCTTTCAGCCTTGATGAGGAAGAAGTGACGGGAACAAAAGAATTTATCAAGAAATTCGATACGATCCGTTCCTTTGAACTTTTCAAGGACCTTGAATACCGCGAACTTCTCGCAGTCATGGCGCACGGAGAAATCAGGACTTACAACAAATATGACGTGATCTCGAAAAACCTGGCTGCCGACAGAGAGCTTTTCATAATTCTGGACGGCAAAGTCTCCGCTTTGAAAGGAACAAAACTTCTAAAAACATTCCGCAGCGGCGACCACATCGGCGATGTCGCTTTTTTGAGCGGCGAAATGCCGTCCTACAACCTGTTTTTGGATAAAACTTCATCTTTTCTCGTTATAAAAAAATCTGCTTTCGACAAGATTGTTGCGGACGATCCGATAATCGGCGTGAAACTTCTCACAAGCCTTGCCACAGTTCTCGCCAGACAAACAAACAGCACGACAGAACTATTGTAAAGGTGATGATCTCTTCCTCGATTTTCATACTGAACCTTTTTTTTTCCTCTTTGCTTTTTGATTTTTCAGGAAGCGACATTGAAAAGCATATCGAACAGAAAATCCAGTATTTTCAACAATTTACACCAGAAGAAAAAGAAGGATTCTGCAAAAACGGAGACAATTTTTCATGCCGCATTCTCTTTTTTGAAGCTCTTAATTCAAAGGACAACTCCAAAAGTCCGGAAGATTACCTCGCATCTATGAGCGACAGGGAAAAAAGTGCCGGACTATATCTTTATGCAACTGAAAAATGGGAAGATATTCCATTAGACAAACTTAAGAGTTATCTTGCTCTGCTACCCGAAAATTCGACAAAAAGCCTCTATTCGGTCTATCTCAAAAAACTATATCTTTCAGGCCAGGTGAACCAGTTTATGGAAGATTACCGGCAGGAAAACAGCCCGATTCTCACACAGTTTTACGTCACCGAACTTCTGCGGCGCGATCCCCAAAGCGGCATGGCCTATCTGCGGACTCTGAACATCTCCTTTCCCGAATCTTTTTACGACACTCTTTCAAAAATCGTCGAGCAGCACGCTAAAAAATTAGGAAACAAAGCCTACAGCGAGTTCAAGATCTGGAGTCTTGAATACAACTACCGCAAAGTGCGCTACAAACAGGTCATCCAGATGTCGACCGGGTGGTTCCCGAACAAAAACTATGCGAAACCTTACGACTGGAGGGCGCATCTTTACCGCGCGATGTCTTACACGAAAAGGCGGGAACACGCCCAGGCCGAGGCGATTTATACAAAACTCGAGCCGCATCTCGCGAACGAAGAGCTCTCAGACAGCGATATCTACAAATTTTTCAGCGAATACGCCTATTCCGAAGCAGCATTGGGCAAAAACGAAAAGGCCATAGAGCTTTACCTTTCGGCCTACGAGCACTTCAAATCAAAGGAGGATGAGGCTGGCGAATTTTTATATATGGCGGCAGATATGGCGCGCCTTGCAGGACTTCTTGACGATGCCGAGAAATATTACAGAAATTTCATAGACTCCTATCCTCATTCGGGAAAAATCGAAATCGCCCGGTTCCTTAACTTCTGGATAGACTACAAACGCGGCAAGTTCAAAGAGGCTCAGAAACTACTTTCTTCAATAATTTCATCCACTAATGAGATGAATTACGATCACCAGCGGGCAACCTACTGGTTTGCGAGAGTCGCGGAAAAACTGGGAGAAAATAAGGTCGCTCAGGAAATTTACTGCGAACTTGCGGCGAAAATTCCTGCATCTTTTTACGGCTCTTTTGCGGCCGGCAGAGTAAAAAGCGGAAACATCGAGTGCGCGGAAAAAGAGGTTTCAGCCGGAGACAAGACAAAATTCCACGATGACACGATGCTGCCGGAAACGGAATGGGTCATCGCGGCAATGGTGGTTTCCGACAAGAACACAACGGCAAAAGTACTGAAAACCGCTGCAAAAATCATCGACAGCGACGGAGACGAAATCGACAGGCTGGTTGCGAGCTATGCCGCAAAAACAGTAAACAATCACGCACTTGCGGCAAATATTTTAAAATCGATCAGCAACTTCTCTACAACTTCAAAAGAGTATTTCAAACTGCGCTATACCGTAGCTTTCGAGGAGGAGATCCTTGCCCACTGCGATTTTTACGATGTTTCCCCGATATTCGTCTTTTCGATAGCCAGGCAGGAAAGTTTGTTTGATACATCAGCAATTTCAAGCAGTTACGCCATAGGACTTCTGCAACTCCTTCCGGCTACGGCACAGACTCTGGCAAGCAGGGAAGGTTACGGCCAGATTGAAACGAAAGACCTTCAGAAACCGCTCACGAACATAAGGTTCGGAGTCAGATTTCTTGCAGATTTAGTAAAAAAATTCGACGGCCAGATCGCTCTCGCCGCTGCCTCGTACAATGCCGGACCGAACAGGATAAAGAAGTGGATCGAAAATGATCCTGACCGCGAACTCGATGAATTTATTGAGGATATTCCGATTTTCCAGACAAGGAACTATGTCAAGAAAGTAATGACGAACTACGCTGTATATCACTACATTTTTTACGGAAAAGTTTACGACGGCATGAATCTGAAACTGCCAAAAATTTGACACTTCGGCTTCATTCCTTAAAATTTTATGCTTTAAAAAGGCAAGGTTTTTTTATAGTTTAGGAGGAAAAAATGAAAAAAAGACTTGTTGTTCTGACACTTCTGGCTGGATTTTTCTTCGCTTCATGCGGAAGCCAGCCGGCAAAAGACGAAGAACCTGCAAAACAGTCGGAGACTCCGGCTACCGAACAGGCTCAGCCTGCACAGCCCGAAAAGGCTGAAAAAAAAGCTCCCGATTTCGGTGAAAAAGGAAACGCTTTCTACAAGCACTGTGCTGACGAGTTTGCCGCTGTAAAAGCGATCATCGCTGACATCAAGGCAAATCCCGCAGACAGAAAACCCATTGAAAAACTTCAGCTTTTCAACAGTTTTGAGATCAAGATCGAAGACGCATGGGGCAAGATCGAAATTTATCAGATGAATCACCCCGACAAAGGAATGAGAGATGCGGCAATGGCTGCTGAAAGCGAACTTATGGCGATCCTTTCGGAAATCAACCTTGACGCAGATCTTTACAAAGTCATGGCAGCGATTCCGGCTGACGATCCGTCATTCGACGAGGAAGACAAACACTTCCTCAAAGATGTCATTGACGATTTCAAACGTTCGGGTGTTGACAAAGACGAGAAAACGCGTGAAGAGATCAAAAAAGTCAATGCAGAACTCGTTGCGATCGCGCAGCAGTTCAATGCAAACATCGCTTCCGACAGAAAGACCTTGAAAGTCGCTCCGGAAAGGCTTAAAGGACTTCCCGAGGACTTCATCAACGGTCATGCGAAAGACGAAAACGGCATGATCACTCTGACCAGCGACTACCCCGATTATTTCCCGGTAATGGAATCGGCTGACGACGAAACTCTGAGAAAAGAGATGTATTTCATGGCTCAGACCGTTGCTTATCCTTCAAACGAAGAGGTTTTCGACAAACTTTTAAGAGCAAGAAAGAAACTTGCAAACCTTCTGGGTTACAAAAACTGGCCTGAATATTCCCAGGCTAAACTTATGATCGGAAACCCGGAAAACGCAGAAAATTTTGTTAAGAAAATCGCTGCAATATCAATGCCTTACGCTAAAAAAGAGGCAGAGATCCTTCTTGCGAAGAAAAAACAGCTCACAGGCAAGGACGATGTTGAAGTCGAGCCGTGGGACAGATTCTACATTCCGCGCCTTGTCAGAATGGAAAAGTTCAACTACGACCCGGAAGCAGTTCGCCCCTACTTTGAGATCCAGAAAGTTTTAAACGGAATTTTCACAGTAAATTCAAAGATTTTCGGTCTTGAGTTCAAACAGATCAAACGTGACGACGTATGGCACGAAAGCATTCTTTCCTACGACGTTTACTCGAACGGCGAAAAAATCGGAACTTTCGACCTTGACCTTTATCCGCGTGAAAACAAATACAAACATTTCGCAATGTTCACCAACGAACAGGGAATCAAAGGAAGACTTCCGAGAATGGCTATCGTCGGCAACTTCCCGACTCCGGTAAACGGCAAGGCTTATGTCGGTCATGACAGCGTCCAGACCCTTTTCCACGAGTTCGGACACCTCATCCACGGAATCCTTGCAAGCGGACACAAATACATCCGTTTCGCAGGCACCAACTGCCAGAGAGACTTCGTCGAAACTCCGTCGCAGTTCATGGAAGAATATGTCTGGGATGCTCCGATCCTTCAGCTCTGGGCAACCAACGACGCAGGCGAACCGATCCCTGCAGACCTTGTCGAAAAGATGAAAAAATCGGATGAATTCGGCAAAGGTCTCCACACTTCGAGACAGCTTTACCTCGCTATTCTTTCGCTTGAAGTCTACCTTCAGGATCCTGATGCAGAAGGTTTCAATCACCACGCTTTCGAGAAGAAGACCGAAAGAGAGTTCTCTCCGTGGAAAACCTACGAAGAGACTCATCAGATCGAGAATTTCGGACACCTGGAAGGATACAGCTCGAACTACTACACCTACATGTGGTCGCTTTCAGTTGCGAAAGACTTCTACGGCTACATCCAACAGAACGGCGGCCTTATGAACCCCGAAATCATGGGCAGATACAGAGACCAGGTCCTCAAAGCAGGCGGCGCGAAAGACGGCATGCAGATGGTCCGCGACTTCCTCGGCAGAGAGCTTTCGTTCGAAGCGTTCGAAAAGTGGCTTAATCAGTAACATCTCTGATTTCTAAATGATTTCAACGATTTATTCTCCAGCAAAAATCAATATTTTTCTTAAGATTGAAGGGCGCGATAAGGCGAGTGGAATGCATTTTCTTCGTTCGCTTTTCGCCCCGATCGATATATGCGACAAACTGGAAATTGAAGAAAGCAGCTCTTTTTCAGTTGCCACAAACGGCATCGCCGAAGAGATCCCGACTGAAAAAAACATCGTTTTCAAAGCATATTCGGCACTTAGGAACTATGTCGGAAAAGAAATCCCTAAATTTTCGGTAAAAATCGAAAAATCGATCCCCTCCGGAGCAGGTCTGGGCGGCGGCAGCAGCAACGCGGCGGCATTTCTGAAGTTTGTGAACGAAAAGTGCAAACTTGATTTGAGCTTAACTCAACTCATTGAAATTGCTTCAAAAATCGGAAGCGACGTCCCCTTTTTCATCCTCGGAAAACCGGCAATAGTATCGGGAACAGGTGAAAAAATCGAAACAGTCGAACTCCCCGAAAGCGGAAAGTTTTTCGTTCTCGTAAACCCCGAGATCCATGTTGACACAAAGCTCGCCTACTCTCTTTTCGACAAAACTTACCCCGACGGCGGCACTTCAAACCGCGTTCCGGAAAATTTCTCATGGAAAAACGAGGATATTTTCAATGATTTCGAAGAGATAGTCTTCTCCGAATTTCCTGGAATCGCAGAAGTTAAAACAGAACTTGAGACCTTAGGCGCACACAAAGTTTTCATGTCGGGAAGCGGTTCCACACTCGTTGCAATGACCGAAAACGAAGAAACCGCTCAGAAAATCGTCGCTGAGTTTTCAAAAAGGTTCAGAACAGTAAGAAAGATCGTGTTGGATTTGTAGAGACGCGCCGTGGTGCGTCTCATTCATTTAGAAATTCATACAGTTTTTGTATTCAAGGAAAGGTTCGACCCACTCCTTGTTTTCAAGTCCGTTTTCCTCAAAAAAGTGAAGGAATGCCTTGATTATCGAGAAATCCATGCTGATGAGAGCGTTGGAAAAACCGTCTTTGATGAGGTCTTCCCAAGGTTCCTTGTTCATCATCCTGATCTTTCCGAGCAGGAACATGATTTTTGATTTGAAGTAGGAAACTCCGAATTTTTCTGCATAGTTAAGGGCTTCTTCGAGAATTTCGGTAGCCTGCGGGAAGTTCTTGAGCATTATGCAGATCTCGGCAAGTTTGCATGCACTGCGGATATAGAGAATATAAATAAATTCCGCCGGGCGGACCCCTTTGCCGTCAGATTTCACGATAACATCGCGCAGAAGTTTGTAGCCGCGTACCGCGAAAGTGTTAGCTTCAAGATGGTTGCCGTTTCCGATAAGGATATCCGTTGTTTTGTCGATAAGGCGGAACTCATCCTCGTAACATCCCGCCAGATGGAATTTTTTGATTATATCGGCAACTGCCGCGAAATTGATCTTTTTCTCGTCAAGAAGAAGAAGCTCAGATTTTGCAAGCAGCTCAAGGTGATAGTCGAAGTGCTGTTTTGCATAAGTAAGCAGCTTTTCCCAGAAGATTTTTGCCCATTGAGGCTCGACTATGCGCCACAGACGTGCATTTTTGATTTCCGGAAGGATCCTGAAGTCGTCTTCGGTGTCATCCGCTTCAAAAGAAGAAATTATCGTCTGGTAACTTCTCTGCGCGATTTCGAAAAATCCCAGTTTTTCCATGTATGCCGCGGACGAGAAAAGGAAGGAATTCATGTTTTTGTCGACTATTCCGCCTAAATTTATGTAGCTGAGAAGCAGCCAGTGCCTGTTGACGGATGCGATCTCCATCTGCGAAGCAGCGAGTTTGTCGACGATGCTACGGTAAAAGACCCGTTCCTGCTTGCCGATCTTCACAACTTTCTTAAGAGCGTTCATTATCGCCCTTGAAGCAAATTTGACCGAATCACCGTCAGATATGAGATATCCCTTTTTCACAAGCTCATCTACACATTCTGCACCCGTAGTCGAGACAAGGGCAAAAAACTCTTTCGGAACAGAATAGAGATTGAGAAGAGTTATCTCCTTCAGCGTGAGCATAAGATCTTCCGAAAGCAGAGCCATACGCTTTCCTATCAGTTCGTCGATATCCGTCGGGCATACAAAATCGTCGGGAAGTTTTGCAAAACGCCAGCTCCCTTTCATCTCGAAAATAAGTCCCAAATCTTTAAGATATTCAGTAAGTTGAATGGCAAAAAGCATGTTTCCGCCCGCTTTTTCGCGCAGAAGCTTTTCCATATCGGCAGGAATTCGCCTGGTGCCCAAAACAGAAAAAATCGTTTCCTCCAGCATTTCTTCGCCGAAGCCGTTGAAATCATAGACGTTTTCATTTTCTGCATTAGCCAGGACCGGAGCGTCAGGGTCAACTATGCAGATTACAGCCATTGGTGCGTAACCCAAAAGAGACCGGAGATTCGACAAAAATTTCACTGTCCTGACATTCAGTGCATTCGCGTTGTTTACAACCCAGAGGACCGGTTTGATGCGGCTCAGACTGTAAAGGACATAAGAAAGCAGATACTCCATGTCGTGTTTAGGCAGCTTTGTCCTGAGCGGCACGAAGTTGAGACAGATCAACGCTGTCAGACACTCTTTTTTTCCGTTCGGAAGAGCGTCTCCAAAAAGGGAATTGAATTTTTCGGCAACCTGCGCCGAATTGTCGGAGTCGATTTTCATCAGTTCTTTAATAAGATTGATAAAAATCATAAAATCAAAATCAAATATATTGGCGTCGCTCGCGACGACTCTGAAAGCCTGGTTTTCCGAATCCCTGTTTCTATCGGCAAAACCTTTCATATTTTCGAAGAAACGGCTTTTGCCTATACCGGACGCACCGCGAAGGAAGAACGCTCCTCCCTGGCATATACGGAATCCCTGCTCGATTTTTTTCAGCATCGGAGTGCATGATTCTTCAAATTCAGGCGTTACAGTCTCTTTTATAAGTGTATCAAACGAGACATCGTAAGTTTCATGGACCTGACGCGGCTGCAGATTGAATTTTTCTTCTTTGTTAAGCAGCACCTGACCGCTGATAGCCGCCACCGCTGCCGCAAAAGGATCCTCGGCTTCCTGTCCCTGCTCAGGTCCGTTTGCAGGTTCTTCAGCAAAGAGCACAGCTTCAGGCTCCTCTGCGGGATTCGTGTTTGCAGAAGGCTCTATTTCAAGCGTAAGCTCTTCAGGATCTTCTTTTTTCCGAAGTTCTTCCTCCTGTTTTTCAGGCTGTTCAAAGAGTGTGTCCGGCTGGGATTCAGTCTTTTCAGGCTTGACTGAAGGTTCGGATTTTGACGTGTCGACCTTTATTGTCAAAGATGTTAGTTCCTGAAAAAGAGCGTCAAAACTGTCATTTGCCTTTTTCGGTTTTTCGCTCTTTTTATTTTTCAGGTCTTTTACAATATCTTTTGCCCCGTCCCATTTTGTGAAGAAATCGGTTGCTGACTTTTCCGTTTCAACAGATTCAAGCGTTTTTCTGTGGGAACGCGCATCATTCTGCTGTTTCGGCTCGCTGTCGCGTTTCCTCTGCTCCATGACATGCTTCTCGAACTTGAGATCCGGTCCCGAATCACTTTCCTCTTCAGGCTCATCATCCATTTTTATTTCGATCGTCATACGCGGCTTTCTTTCCGGAACTGGTTCTGTCTGGACCTTGAGCGTTTTTTCGCCAGGATCGTCATCCTGAGCTTCTATGCCAAGATCTATTTCAAGAAATTCCTCTTTTTCCTTGGATGCAGACTTGTTTGAGGAATCGGAAACACCGCGTGGAATAGCATCGTCAAATTCTATTTTTATACTGTCGTCTTCCGCCTGTTTCTGTTCAGTCGCAGCATTTTCAGCCTTCCTGACCGGAAGATCTTCGAGTTTTCCGCCGCATGACATGCAGAATTTGGCATTTTTGTCATATTTTATCCCGCAGACGGGACACAGTCGCGCCAATTCTTTTCCGCAGCCGTGGCAGAAACCGGCATCCTTGTTTTCATCAGTGCATGAACAGTAAAAACACTTCATTTGACACCCATTTTTTCCGATATTATTTTACCACTCTTTCAATACCGCATCACTTCCGCTGAGAGTATATATTTTCACGCGGAATTTTTCCATAATTTTTTCAACGGATTCTTTTTCGTGCAGAGCGACCGAAACCGCAGTCGCCGCAGCGTCCGTGAGAGTCGCGTTTTCACCGATTACAGTGACCGATTTCGCGTCTTTCACCGGTTTTCCGGTCTTCGGGTCCAAGATGTGCGAGAAAGTCTGACCTTCTATCACGAAAAAACGCTCGTAGTCGCCGCTTGTAGCGATCCCCTTGCATCCGGAGACACCAAGCTCGAGTTTTTTCAGTATTTCTGAAGGGTTATCCGGTTTTTTAATTCCTATTGACCATGGTTTTCCGCCTTTGTTTCCGCAGAAAAGCATATCACCGCCGTAGTTCACGATGAAGTTTTCGATACCGTGCTTTTTCAGAATTTCTCCGGCGCGGTCTATCGCATAGCCTTTCGCAACTCCGCCCAAATCGATTTTTACACCCTTGCCGGCAAATTTTATTTTGTTTTCCGTGCAGTTGACCTTCAGCTTGTCGCCGCCGACAAACTGCTGTTTTTCCTCAATAGTTTTGTCGTCAGGAATCTTGTTTCCGTTATTTTCCCAGAGTTCGCCCGTACTTTTGTAGGTTATATCGAAAACTCCGCCGCTCATCTCGCCGTATTCAAGGCTTTTTTCAATAAGTCTGCAGACATGCGCAGGCACAGGAATCTCTTTTTCGTGCGCCTCGCGGTTTAAAATAGAGACAAAACTCGATTCCTTGTAGTAACTCAGCTCGTTTTCGACTGTTTCCGCGTCTTTTTTCAAAGCGTTTTCGGCTGTTTCGTTCTTTTCACCGGTGTAAATCACACCCATTACGTCTTTCATGGATTTCCAACCTCTTTCTTTGCAGATTCAGACAAACGCTCGGTTCAGAAGGTCACGGATTCATCCACCTGCTGTCCGGCGGATACGGAAACGCC